>CAYZMZ010000030.1:5253-14669 GCA_964479655.1 uncultured Planctomycetaceae bacterium | reverse complement strand
ATCTACCAATTTCGTCAACATTATTTTCTTCCTACGATTCTAATTCGGATTGCTTTCGGAAATCAGATGTAAAAATCATGTCCTTTGACAATGAATTTTGCAGGGGGGTTCGAAAAAATATCTTGTTTTTTATTGGTTTTTTTTCAAATTTTTTGCCTTGCAAATATTGCCAACCGAGCTTAAACAGAGTATATTTACTCAAGTCATTTAGGGTATACCGCAAATGGATCGCGATGACGAATGACGTTCTCAAAAATATTAACTACAGACCAAAGTAAAATCAAAAAGTAATTCGCTTTGCAATTAGATCAATATTTATGAAAAACATTCGTACACTTATCGTACGGTTTACCATGACAGGAAAAATATTTTCGAGCACTTATGTGCTGGAGGTTTAAAAATGCGTAAATCCTGTAACGCGTGTTTTATGCTTGTAGCCAATGTATCAGCGGCTATATTACTATCGACGCTCTGTTTGAGCAGTTTTGCTGATGCACAGACAAATCCGTGTACCACGGGAACATGGGCTAGCACCGCTTATACCCCAACAACAGCAGAAGACCTAACGACAAAGGTCTATGGAGGAATGGTTGCGGGGAATGTGGCTGGTACGTATGGAGGTTCTGGAACGACCGAATTGAATATTTCCGTTGAAAACGGTTACAGTTCCTCGTACAGTGGTACTTCCGAAACTCCAATCGCCGTTTCCGTAAATGCTACCAATGCCCGATTGTTTGGGGCGGTTTTTCGTGATGAAACTATTTACCTGAAAGGGACGACTGATACTCCGATCACCTTTCAGTACAACAATTTAAGTAATAACAAAGTATCTGGGGCGAACGCTTGTGGTTTGGCGGGACTTGTGTATGCTGGAAAGTCTCTGCAAATAGACAATGCGGTTTTTTCAAACAATACCGCAACAGCAAATAGTACCTATATTATGGGCAGTGTAGTTTCCAGTTACATCAACCGTAATTCCTATTTGAATAATGTAACGGTCTCCAACAATACGGCTAGCGGAAGTCAGGTGGGTGGAATTGTTTCCGCAATGTCAGGAGAGGATAAACTTTCTGAAGGGCGATATTTTTCCGTAATGGGAACAACCGCATTTACGGGAAATTCCAGTACTGGGACACTTCTTACGACTGTAAAAGATGGACAAAATATGCGAGCCATTGAAGGCGGAGCATTCCATTGTGAACCTATTCTGTTCCTTGGCGGTAAGTCAGGACAAGCCAATGCGGGCGGCGCAACGATTACATTTTCAAACAATACGGGAACCGCAACGGCAACAGAGGCTGGCGTTTCCGGCGGTGCGGTGTTTGCGAATCGTTCTACTTATGTCGAAACCGATGACAATACTATTACTTTTACGGGAAATACTGCTACGGGCAATACCGAGGCGTATGGCGGCGGTTTGTATGCTGGACGATGCAGTGTTTCTACTGCTACCTCCTACGAAATTAAACTGGCGGGAAGTAACAATACCTTAATGTTTGATTCCAATAAAGCCGTTGCAAATTCGGGAAAAGCGTATGGCGGAGCGATTGCCGCTTTGAAAACGACAAGCTCAGCAACAAGTACTACAATCCCCGTTAATATTTCTCTGGAAGCAAGTAACACCTATACCTTCACAAACAACTCCGTTTTGGGTACAACCGAGGCGTTAGGCGGCGCGATTTATGCGGGAAATGATTTATCCATCGCAGGAAAAAGTTCCTTTACGGGCAATACAGTCACCGCTACGGGAACGGCGGCTACGACCTACGCGCAAGGCGGAGCGATTTACGCTATCGGGAATTTAACCATCGCAGGAACAAGCTCCGATAAAATTGTTTTTTCGGGAAATGCGGTATCCGGCGGTAGGACGAGCAATTATATCGGTGGATCGTGGGGTGGCGCAATCTATGTCGAAAATAAAAATATTGGATCGGCAACGGAAAAGGTAACCGTCAATATAGACAATGCAACCTTTACAGACAACACCACAACAAAATATGCTGGTGCGGTTGGCACTTACGGTGTCAACGGTGTTACTATTAGTAATTCCGCGTTTTCTGGAAATACTTCGGGTTATCAGGGCGGCGCGGTACAACTTTGGCAAACCAATGGTGATATTTCTATCAGCAATACCAGTTTTACCAACAACTCAACGGGAAAACAGGGAGCGGGAGGTGCGTTAATGATTGGAGCTTATCGACCGGGTACGTACCCTGAACATGCGGTTCCAATTACGATTTCTCTTAGTGATGTTACGTTCAATAATAATGAAGGGTCTCGCGGTGCTGGTGTTTACATCAACAATGGTACGACCAATGTTGACGGTAAATACACTACTTTAAATCTGTCGGGTACAAACGTCTTTGACGGTAATAAAAGTACGGCTACCTTTGAAGATGATAAATTTGGTGCTGGCGGCGGGGCGATTATGGCAAACAGTAACGGAACGATGACTGGCTCCAATACATTTACTAATAATAAAGCCCAGGAATCCAGTGGTGGAGCGTTTTCAGTTACCGGCGCATGGACGATCGGGGGAAATACCCTTTTTGAAAATAACACCGCGTTAAATTCAGGAGGAGCGGTATTTCATGCAACCTCTTCCGATGCCGATGCTTCTTCGGGAGCTGTTAGTTTTACGGGAAGTACTGCTTTCAAAAACAATACCGCAACCAATGGTTCCGGTGGAGCGATTGCCGATAAAACCGGGTTGGCGTTATCCTTCCAAGGAACCTCCGAGTTTACCGGAAATACCGCGAAGGTTAACGGCGGTGCGATTTACGCCGCGGGAAACGTTACGTTCTCAGGCGATAATTCGACAGCGACTTTTTCTGGGAATACGGCAAACGGAGTTGCAAACGATATTTATACAACTGCGGACGTTCTGATTTCCGACAAGGGTACTTATAACTTTGGCGGCGGTATCACGGCTAATGCCCTTTCTATCAATGAAGCCGACGTCAATTTCAATGCCGGATCTATTACGGCGATTACCGGAGCTTTGACGTTAAACAATGCAACGGTAGGGCTAAATTTGACTGGCAGTTCGACCTTTTCCGTAGGAAGCCTGACCGCAACCGGGAAAAATACATTGAATCTGTATTCAACTTTGACAGCAACGGGCACGCAGGAAACGGCTATCACGTCAACCGGGACTGTTTCACTAAGTAATATAGATACGAATGTTTACTTGGCTGGATCGGGTACGGATGGCTTAATTGCTACCGCAAGTGTAAGCGAAAGTGGGAATAACGTAATTATTACGGCAACCGACGTTGGCGAAGGTTTTTACTCTAATGGGGAGACTGCTACGTCTTTGGGAGAAGCAATTACTGTCCCCCAGGGAACAGATTCAACAGTCTCCGCTGATATAGTGGTTACAAAAGATAACATGTCTGCTGGTAGTAGTACCGTCAATCTAGGAACAACTAACAATGTTGCGATTAAAGCTAACAGCGCGGAACAGAAAGTTATTACTTCGCCTACAGACGCATCCGCTGTTTTTACTGCCGCTGACAATTCGACAACAACCCTATCTTTGAGTAATGTTCAAATCACCGGTAAAACGATTGATTCCAACGGAGTGGTTTATTTAACCGGTACCAATGCCAGCCTTATTCACAGTGAAGGATTGGGGGATGTGATTATCAAAGCGTCTGAAGTCAAATTTGACAATTTTGATGTTACATTGGGAAGTACAATTGAGGCTGCTACAACCAATATTACCAATGATTCCAATGTTACGATTGGTGCCAGCGATACTTCTGCAACTACGGTTACTACAACAGGTAATTTAAGTGTTTCTAAAAGTACGATCAAGTTTGATATTTTAGGTGAAAGTAGTTATGATAAACTGGTGGTTGGCGGAGATGTCGATTTCATCGATACCCTTCTTCAATTTACTACACACGACTATCAAATCTCTGAAGGAGACACGTTTGATATTCTTTCTGCTACAGGTGCTATAACTGGATTAGACCAACTGTCCGGTTCTGGAGCGTGGGCATATAACTGGGTATTCAGTGTCAGTACAAAAGATGGTAAAAACGTTCTCTCGGCAACGGCGGCAGTTCCTGAGCCGGCAACGTGGTTGTTGTTGATCTGCGGATTGACACGGATTTATTTTATCGCTCGGAAAAAAAAGAATTTCCTTTTCCGTTAATATGCTGTTTCCACTTGACTTTTTCCGGTTTGAATATCAAACATCAGTCGTTTCATTTCGTCCCCAATTGATCAAACAAAGCGTTGTTTGATTCTGGAGGACGAAATCGAAACGACGGCAAGAGAAAAAATCACGTAGTAAAGAATAAATAGCCGAAAAGGAAAACCCGACAGCGGGGGCGGAAAGGTTGAATGTTCGTAGCTGTAGGCGAAAGCGTTCAACTGTGTCGCCCCGCAGCAGGACGGGATAAGTCCAATAAAATCGAACGGCGTCTATTCAAACAAAGAAAATAGACCCGATTCTTACCCAGTCCTTTGGCGACTTTTTCAAAAATTTCAACGAAGGATTGGATTTTCCGTTATCCAGCCGGAAAATATGATTTTGTTTTATCTAATGCGTGCCGCCAATCTTGTGTTAAATTCAGCTGAATTTGGGTTTTGATAAGCAGTCGGATTAGGTCGTACTCCGGCTTGAGAGAATCGTAAGCCTCTCGAACTTCAGGATATTGCAGCAATTCATCTCGTAAATCGTTATAATCCATCAAGATTTTCCTGATATTTTTTCTTGTATTTTAAGACCCGTTTCTAATTCGCTTGCTTGTTTTTTACGTCTTTTTAACCAAATAGTATTTAAAAACAACCGATGAACCTATAAATGCTATAAATTAGATGTTGAAACATAGCAAATCGGCGATAAAAATCAAAGGGAAAAAGAATAAAATAGATAAATCGAACAAAATCGAAAGAACTCGCATATTACTATTAGGGAGCTTTTTTAGTACGGAGAAACACGTTTTTCAAATAAACAGGAATCAACAAAACAATGTACGGATAATGGTAATTATCTGGGGAACGCCGCCATCTGGGCTGCCTCTTTTGCCGGCTGGCGGTTAACGTTCTCCGGAAATCCTACGCAGAAAGTATAATCCTTCTTTTCGCTCGTGGGCAGAAAGGTGTCTTATCATGCTAGACCTAACTAAAGACGAATTGAGAATCTACAAGCAGAAGCTGCTTGCTTTGAGATTGCAGCTTTGGGGACGAAATGATTATATTTCCTACGGCGCGCTTTACGCCGCAGCAGACGATGCGGGGGCGTCCCGAATGCCGATTCACATGGCTGAAATGGGGTCGCAGCAGTACGATCGCGATTTTTGTGTCGGCTTGCTTGAAATGAACTCCGAACTGCTGGATCAGGTGGAATACGCTTTGGAGCAGTTGGAAAACGGAACGTATGGAATCTGCGAAGAATGCGGTAAGCGAATCCCGCGAAAACGCCTCAACGCTATTCCCTACGCTAATCTGTGCATTAAATGCGCTCAGCTGAACGAATGCGGCATCGGAGCCGGTTCCATATAAATTAATTTTTGGATGATTTTTTTGTTTCCTCAAGGCGGGACTTTAGGGGTTGAGGGGAAACCCCTTTTGAATGATAGTTTTTTAGACTTTTCGCCAGAAATTATTCAATACAGGCGTAAAGTACTAATTTTCTAAACATTGGATTGTGTGTCAACGTACTATACCGGTTCTACCTGAAATTTTCTGGCTTATATTATTACAAAACAGCCGTTTCATTTCGCCTTGATCGGTAAAACCGAACGTTTTTATTCCTACGGCGGCGATAGAAAAAATCAAGTAGTTATAATATTACTCTCTTTCTGTTGGAATTATTTTAGTTAAAAATTGTATGACGCCTTGCTTGTCCGTATTGACTTTTATAATTCGATCTGTAGAATAGCGTTATATTACGATTACTTGGTTTTAGCGTTGACTGGTTTTTTTACGATGTCTGCGAGATTTTCCCGTTTATACTATGACTACTTGAATTTTCCTCGTGACGTCGCTTTGATTTCGGCTTAAATGAAGCCTCTGTTTTCCTGATTAGGAGAAATAAAAAGGTGGTTTTGGATAGACAAGCCGGGAAAATTATATGGAAGTAGAGTTTATTGCTTGGAATTGTCCGGTTGGTCAAATCCCCATTGTATGATTTGTTATAGAGATATTGACTGAAATGGTAGATATTAATCAGTTTGAGAAAGAACTTTGGGAATCCGTTGACCTTTTGAGGTCGAATTCTAAACTAACCCCCTGTGAATATTGCATGCCGGTACTGGGACTAATATTTCTGCAATATGCGTATAGCCGTTTCAAACATGTCGAGAGTGAGATTACAAAAAACCGACTTGTGCGCAATGGACGCATTCTGCCGGTTGAACCCGGTGACTTTTTGATAAAAAACACTCTTTTCTTGCCGGAGAAAGCTCGATACGATTATCTTCTCCCGCTTTCGGACGCTACAGACCTTAGCAAAATGGTTAATTCGGCGATGGGAACCCTATCGAAGAATTTTAAGGAGATGGGATTATGAAACAAAATATTCAATTTTTGATTTACAGTATTCCCGGTGCTGACGTTAAAATTGGTACGATGGTTCAGGGGGATAGTATTTGGATTTCTCAGAAAGAAATGGCGGAACTGTTCGGTGTTCAACCTCCTGCTATCAGCAAACACTTAAAAAACATTTTTATGGAGGGGGAATTAATCGAATCTGTGGTTGTTTCCAAAATGGAAATGACCACTCCACACGGCGCGATGGAAAATAAAACACAAACGAAAACAGTTCGGTTTTATAATCTTGATGCAATAATCTCCGTTGGTTATCGAGTCAACTCACGACGTGCAACGCAATTTCGAGTTTGGGCAACGGAAATACTCAAAGAGTATATGTTGAAAGGGTTTGTGCTAGATGATGAACGGTTAAAACAGGGTAAGAGGCTTTTTGGAAAAGATTATTTCCATGAATTATTGGAGAGAGTACGTTCCATTCGTGCCAGTGAACGGCGCATTTGGTTGCAGATTACCGATATTTTTGCTGAATGTAGTATCGACTATGATCTCGATTCACAAATTACCAAAGATTTTTACGCTTCGATTCAAAACAAATTTCATTATGCTATTACCGGTCAAACGGCAGCGGAAATTATCCATTCTAAAGCGGACCGGAACAAAGAAAACATGGGATTGGTTACGTGGAAGAATTCACCGGATGGACGAATATTGAAATCGGATGTTACTATCGCAAAGAATTACTTAACGGAAAAGGAAATTAGAAACCTTGAACGTTTAGTGAATGGTTTTTTTGACTATATTGAAGATTTAGTTGAGCGTGAAAATACGTTTACTATGATTGAGTTTGCTCAAAGCGTTAATGAATTTCTTGCTTTTCGCAAATATCAGATTCTGGAAGACAAAGGGAGTGTAACCAAAAAGCAAGCTGATGTCAAAGCCGTTGAAGAGTATGAGGAATTCAATAAAACTCAAAAGATCATTTCCGATTTTGATAAATTTATTCTTCGGATTAAAAAAGATGAAGATAAAGATGAAAATAAAGATAACCACTAATTTTGAAACGAACGGTGGTGAGATAGAATTATGAAATGGGAGAAAGTTCGACTGGGGGATAGTCAGTTGCCTACAGCATGTTATGATGAAACAACTCAAGCGCAATATAGACAGAAGATTTATGAGTATGTGTTCATTGCTTATCACAGGTTATAGGAAAACTGATGAAAAATGACTTGGGTGGGGCGAGTAAATATGCTATGTTTACTTGACTTTTCCTCGACGCCGAATGAGGTGCCGTCGCAGGAATATAAACTTCCGGTTTTACGGAATAAGGCGAATTGAAACGGCTTCTTTATAACAGTACAGGTTGAGAAATTTCAAGCGGAATCCGTATAAATCACGCGATGGAAGTATAAATTGCCCTTGCAAAATCGGGAGTATTGAGTATAATATTATCAATTGTTGCCATAGTATATACTGGCTGCACTTGACTTCTTCCGGTTTGAATAACAAAAACCAGTCGTTTCATTTCGCCCCCATCAAAATAAAACAAAGGGTTGTTTTATTCTGTTTGGGTGAAATCAAAACAACGTCGATAGAAAAAATCAAGTAGTCATAGTATAAAACTTAAGATTTGTCCCAATATCCCCAAAATTCCATGGATAACCCCCAGCCCGTTGTTGCCAGCAGTACAAAATCCGTCCCGATTTCTCGATACGTCGTCTACTTTTTGATAACTGTCGTTGGATTATCGGTTGATTTGTTTACTAAATGGTGGGTGTTTCGTTCTCTGGGAATGCCGGGTCAGTATACGGGGGCGTTGCCGGAATCGGCGCAGCGGTCGGCGTGGTGGCTTTGGAACGGCGTTTTCGGATTCCAAACCAGTTTGAACGAAGGCGCGTTGTTTGGAATGGGGCAGGGGATGATTCCTCTGTTTGCCGTGATGTCTCTGGTCGCTATTGTCGGGCTGATTATTTGGCTGTTTTGGTTTAACGGAGCGGATTCCTGGCTAATTACGGTAATAGCCGGATTTATTTCAGCGGGAATTTTAGGGAATTTGTACGATCGATTGGGATTTCATGGATTAATCTGGAACTATTCCAACGAATTGCATCAGGTTGGAGAACCGGTTTACGCTGTTCGCGACTGGATTTTAGTGATGTTCGGGAAATGGCCGTGGCCGAATTTTAATATCGCTGATTCTATGATGGTAGTTTCCGTCGCGATTTTATTTCTCTATGTTTTACTGATTCCCGATCAGCCGAGGGACGAAAAATGAAAAAGAACTTCGTGTCGAAAATCAGATTTCCGGCTGTAATTGCCCTTTGCTGTGCGGTGGGGATGCCGTTTTTTTGGAATCCATCGATTCTGGTTGCCGTTCCGGCGATCAATGCCAAAGCAGACGGTTTTGGCAATTCCATTCCGATGAATTTTCCGGTCGATGTAAAAGGAAATCCGTCTGCCGGAGGCGTGTATCCGTTTGCGGAATACAGTAAACAGGCGAATAAGACCTTTTTCTGTTTTGACGCCTTGGACGAAACTAACGGCGGAATTTTGCAAGAGGTTGCGGCCTTTGATCATAAAACAGGTCAAGTTTCCCGTCCGACGATTTTGGAACAGCGGAACGCGGGAATTAAACAGGAATCGTCAACTTTAAGCGTCGATAGCAACGGTTATATCTGGATTTTTGCTCCGGGATACGGGGCGTCGCAACTGCGGGTGTTTTGCTCGCGAGCTCCGTATAATATAGACGCATTTGACTGCGTTTCGCTGCCCAATCACGGAGGATTTCCCAAGGCGGGAGCCAACCGATTAATTGGAATGCAGGCGTTTCATCTGCCTAAATGCGGGTTTGCGGTTCTCTATTTTATTAACGAAAGGTCGTTAAGAACGCTCTGTTTTGTCAGCAGTCA
>CAYZMZ010000030.1:0-5243 GCA_964479655.1 uncultured Planctomycetaceae bacterium | reverse complement strand
GAATAATCGGTACGGCTTTTATTCGTCCGACGACAGAAAATTCCGAAAACGGCAGAAGATTATGCTATCTTCAGTCGTCAGACGGCGGAGTTACATGGACCAACGCGGCGGGCGAGCCAATTGTACTGCCTTTGTCGGCGTCGGATTATAAAACTTTAATCGGAACGGGGCAGGTAAACGTCTTGGACGTAACGTTTGATCAAAAAGGGAATCCGGTTGTATTCTACATAAAAGAAAATAAGACGGATACGACAGATACGTATTTATATCAATGGCGAATTGCCGTTTGGACGGGAACGGCGTGGTCAATTAGACGAATTACCAGTTCAGACAGTTTATACGAGTTCGGTTCTTTATATATAGACGAAGACGGAATTTGGCGAATGATCGGGGGCGACGGGGTGGGGACGAACGATAAAACCGTCGGCGGTCAGGTGAATTTATGGACAAGTTCAGATAACGGCGTTACCTGGAAACGGAATAAACAGCTTACTGCCCAATCTGGAATCAATGCGTATAACGCCCGTCGTCCGGTAAACGCGCAGGATTCCTTCTACGCTTTATGGACAGATAATCAGGATAAACGAAATAAATCGTCTAATATGTATATCAGCAACAGAGAGGGGGAAGTCTTTCAGCTGCCTCGCCACATGGACGAAAACTGGGTTAAAATGGACGATTTGCAATGAACTTTCCTTTGCTTATTACCGGTGTTGCAGGGGTTATTGGATATAACGCCTTCAATTATTTTCAACAGGCGTATCCCGGACAGGTTATTGGGGTCAGACAAGGCAAGCGCGGGTCTGTTTCCCCGCAGCCGGGCGTTGTTTTTTACGATGTAGACGATTCCGCGCAGCTTGCCGAATTGTTTGATCGATATAAATTCAAAAGCGTGATTCATTCCGGCGGTACCTGCGCGTTAAAATCGTGCCAATTAAATCCTGAATTGGCTTGGACGCTTAATCTGGCTAGCGTAACGTCGATGCTGTCTGAATGCGAAAAGTACAATTCCCGATTAATTTGCATGTCGGTCGACCTGGTTTTCAAAGGGCGTCCGTTTGGACAATTTTACACGGAATCTGATACGCCCGATGCGATTTCCATTTACGGGCAAACGATGTCCGCCGCTGAAGATTTAATTTTGCTCCATCGTCCGGATGCAACGGTATTGCGGATTTCTCTCCCGATGGGAAAAAGCGGTACGGGGCACGCCGGCGGTATCGACTGGATAGCCGGGCGGTTTAAGGCGGGCAGACAGGCAACGCTTTTTATTGACGAATATCGAACTCCAACCTACTGCGATGATATAAATCGAGTACTGTACGAAATACTCAATCGTCCAACGGGCGATTTTACCGGCTTGTTTCATTGCGGTCAGCCGCGCCCGGTTTCCCTGTATCAGTGCGGACAGATAATCAATCGTCTGGGCGGATTCGATCCCGACTTGTTATACGGATTGCATACCGATCAGGGCGCGCCGATTCCTCCCCGTGCGACTAACGTGGCTATGGACAGCAGTAAGCTGATTAAGGCGTTGGGATTTAATCCGTTTATTCCGTGGCCGGCAGATAAAAAACTCGTTCCCACCGATTTGAAATGGCATTACAATCGTCCTGAGGGGGAACCGTCCGGCTGGGAATGGGTTGAAAAGAAGCTGGAATCGAATAAATACGATTTGTTGAGTATTCTATAGATAACAAATGTATATTACTGTGTAAGCGTACTAGTCCGGATTCTGATTCTCTTTTATGCTCAGACGAATCATCTGATAGGAGTTCCAAGTATTATGGCATAAAATATAAAGCAGCGGAATGATTGTAGTCAGCGGATCGCAATAGGCGGCGGCCAGTACGACGGGGACGGCAATATTTTTTTGTCCTAGCGTTTGCGAGGCTTCATGGGGAAATTGGCGAGAAAGAAAAAATCCGATTGTAAAATTGGTAACGCAAACCAGCAAAGCAATCATAAAGCAAACGGGAATAAACCAATTCGATTGGTTCGCGGCTTTAGTTTGAATGGTATTCGATGCGTTGGAAAGCATAATCGTAATACAGCAAACCCACATTCCAAAAGAAACCGCTCTGTAGAATTTGGGCAGAATATGATTTATCGGCGCGTAAATTGCTCGATATATCAAAGATAATATTACCGGAATAAAAACCAGCGTACAGGTGCTGGCCGCTATCTTGGCGAAAATCGTCCAGAAATCTACCGGATGCGGACTGGCAGGCATGAGAAAGGGTAAAATTATCGGTAACGTCATCGTAATCACAAATGTTGTCATAACAAAAGACGTAACACCGTACTCTACGTTTTGTTTGAGAAAACTTAAAACGGAAGGGGCTGCGGTTCCAGTCGGGGCAATTCCGGCAAAAAAGGCTCCTAAAGCCAATGTCGGATAGCCGAAAAAGGAAAAAACAGAATAATAAAAAATTGGGATGCATAAATTAGCGATAACAATCAGAAAATTACTTAATCGCAGGCGTAATTGCTGCCAGTTAAGCTGCAAAAAGACCAAAAACAGCATCCCCATAACTAGCGGACGAACCAGCGGTTGAGCAACACTCAAACAGGGAAATGAAAGTCCGACTGCAAAGCCGACAAAAAGGGAAAGCGGAGCAAACAATTGCCTAATTATATGTAACATGTTTAATTTGATAGTATTTGTAATTTGACTATATAATACATTATATCTATTCTGCGGGTAAACGTTTTGAGTAATTTTTTCAAAACGTATCCTTTTGCATAGCCGCGAAACGGAAACCGGGGCGGGACGGTTACCAATGCAGAAAGGAATAAAGTAAAGTGCTGTATTATATTGACCGTAGAATATACCACTTTTTGATAATTTTGCTATGGCTACGTGCTTTTTTCTCTCGACGCCGTTTTGATTTCGCCCCCAGATTCATACTATTCGTTGTTTTACCGATTGGGACGGAAATGTCTGAGATATTGTTATACAAACAGGAAAAACTCATGTGGAACCAGTATCCAATATATAGTCGGATGGCTTCCAGATATATTATCTATTAAATCAGACGAAAACGAAATATCTGACTTATTTTCGTAAAAACTTGTTCAAAACGGCTTGACATTTGTTACGATATAGGTTAAAATATGGGATTGGGGTAGAAGTTTGGTGGAACCAATTTTAGACACTATTTAAAAGGAAAGATAATATGGTTAAAAGTGCCGCATCCATAACAGAGTCGTTGTGCCAACAGATTCAAGATCAAATCTTGTTAGGAGAGTTATCTCCCGGTATGCGTTTATCCGAACGTGAAATGGCTCGTCATTACGGTGTCAGTCGTACTCCTATGCGAGAGGTTTTTATAACGTTGTTTTCGCAGCGTTTGGTAGAACTCCGCCCTGATGGAGGTATATATGTTCGAGAATCTACTCCTGAAGATATTATCGAGGCCTATCAAATTCGTTTAGGTTTAGATTCTGTAGCCTGTGGTTTGGCGGCCAAGTACGCTACGGCAGAACAAGTTGCTAAAATCGGGGAATACATTGAAAAACACAAGCGTTTAATATCGCAGATCGATTCCAATACCACCCATCAGCAGTGTATAGAACTTCTTGCCTCTCAAACACGCGAAATTGAAGGCCCCCTCCATGACGCAATCGGTGAGGCAGCAGGAAATGACGAATTGAATCACATGATTCATCTGTCTCGGGTTCGAGAACGGTGCTGGAAATCCATGTCGGACTTTTATGCCAATCTGCCGGTAGAAAATATTCGTCAGATTATTACCGTTACCATCAATATGCACATCAAAATTTATGAAGCCATTAAAACTCACGATGTAAAAGAAGCCGTCCGAAACGCCTTTTTGCATATTCGAGTTCCCTTGGATTTGTTTTTACAGTCGATGAATAAAAAACCGACTTTGCCGCCCGATGCGTTTGATGAATTGATTACCGAGTTAGATGGTAAATCCAGACAGTTGAATACTCAAAAATAAGGCTTGTATTACCATAAAACAGCCGTTTCATTTCGCTCGAATCGGTAGAATTAGGGATTATTTGATTTTGGAGGCGAAATCAAAACGGCGTCAAGGGAAACAGTTTCGTAATTTGGGTATATTTTCCGTTTGTAACTGTTTACTATATGTTAGGAGAAAATGCTATGATTATCAATAAATTGATTCCCTCGTTTGTTGCTGTTGTTATGTTGATTTTAGCCGGTTTGACGGGGAATGCTTTGGCGCAATCGTCCTGTCAAAATGATACGGCTTTGCTTCAAGCTAATTCAGAAATCCCCGCTCCGGTTGAATACGAAATTATTGAAAACTATTTTGTTGTCAATACCGTTAAACCAGAAGAGGGAAAATCCAGTCTGTCTGGAAAATGCGATTCCATGGAACAGTTTAACGAAATGTTTCACCCGGCGGCTGTTATGTGGAAGAATCAAAAATTTCTTCCCGAAGATTATTTTGAAACTCATGCCGTGGTCTATTTCATTCAATGGGGTAATACGCCGTGGCAGTATTCCGTCGAATCCGTTTTGGGAAACAACGAAAGACTGGTTATCGAATATACCCAATCGGGCAGCGCGTCTGAATCGGCAACGTTTTCACCGTGCCTGCTTATTGGGGTAAACAAATCCGCAGTAAAGAGCAATCCCGCCATTGAGTTTATTCTCAAGTAGAATATATGGGGGAATACATCCTGATTTATTGCCCGCTCCAGTCTTTTCGTTGGCGGGAACTGGGAATATTGAGAATACCGCGGTATTTGGCGATAGTTCTGCGGGCGACGTTAAACCCCATCGCGGCAAGCTGGTCGGAAATCGCGTCGTCTGAAAGCGGGTTCGCCTTGTTTTCCGCGTCAACTAATTCCTTTATTTTCATTCGGATGACCGAATAGGCAACCTCGTCTTCCTGATTGTCGGCGGATTGAGCGTCGGAGCCGGAATTATTTTTATCGGCAGAAATCGCTTTTCCTCCGCCGAAAAAATGA
Source organism: uncultured Planctomycetaceae bacterium (assembly GCA_964479655.1). Lineage (GTDB taxonomy): Bacteria > Planctomycetota > Planctomycetia > Pirellulales > Thermoguttaceae > RUG11551. The sequence goes on along the minus strand of CAYZMZ010000030.1, from coordinate 278 downwards.
CGCAGGGGAAACAGTCCGCGCGGCGTTTGAATCCATTTATCGTCTACCGTTCTTTGAACGGTAGAGGTATGCATCCCGATTTTCTCGGCGATTTGTTCTAATTTTAACGGCTTGATGTAATCCGGCCCTTTATCGAAAAACGCCTGCTGATAATCAACAATCGCCTGACAGACTTTTAAGATCGTATTGTTTCGCTGCTCAATGGAATCGATAAGCCATTGCGCGGCGGCGATTTTTTGCTTGATGTACTCTTGTTCAACTTGAGTTGCCGAATCGGA
>CAYZMZ010000029.1:13645-14933 GCA_964479655.1 uncultured Planctomycetaceae bacterium | reverse complement strand
AATTCCGGAATTGATATAGTTATGGGGCAAGAGCCGATTGCGTTTGAATTTTCGGAAAACGCGGCTGTCGTCGTTCTGGATAATGGACGTCGATTGGAAACAGACCTGGTAATACGCAGTATCGGGATAAAACCGAATTCCGAATTAGCGGCGCAAGCGGGATTGGAACTCGGAACGCATGGACATATTGTTGTCAATGATCATCTGCAAACTTCTGATCCGGATATTTATGCCGCTGGCGATGTAATTGAGGTTTTCGACCCGATATCCGGCGGGAAAACCGCAATCGCTTTGGCAGGACCGGCTAACAAACAGGGACGAATCGCCGCCGATAATATTGCCGGTCGGGATTCTTCCTATCAAGGCAGTTTTGGAGCGTCGATTATTAAAATCGGAAATCTGTCAGCAGGAAGTATCGGTCTGTCAGAAAAGAAACTCAAGCAGCAGAAAATAGCTTACCATCGGATATATCTCCATCCGGCTTCCAATGCGGCCTATTATCCGGGCGGAAATCAACTTCATATTAAACTGCTGTTTGATACAACGGGAAAAATTCTCGGTGCACAAATCGTCGGTTCGCAAGGGGTTGACAAGCGATTGGACGTAATTGCCGCTGCGATGGAATCGGGCAAAATGGCTCCGCAGCTGGCGTCGTTGGAGCTATCCTATGCGCCGCCGTTTAATTCGGCTAAAGACCCCGTTAATTTTGCGGGAATGATCGCCTCTAACGTGCTCAATGGAGATTCTCCGATTGTTCATGCCGATCAGATTCCTGAAAATGCGATTATTCTCGATGTTCGACAGCCGATAGAGTTCGAATTAGGAGCGATTCCGGGAGCGATCAATCTTCCGTTGGAGTCTATTCGCGAACAATTGAACGTACGTCCATCTGACATTCAGAACAGTGATTCAACACCGGAAAACGGGTTCGATTTATCGCATCTGGATAAAAACAGATTGATTGTAACCTATTGCAAAGTTGGCATGCGCGGGTATTTAGCGCAGCGAATTTTACTTCAGCACGGATATAATGTATTGAACTTATCGGGCGGTTATACGACTTGGCAAGCCTTTCATCCGCAGCCGATTGAGAAGAAGCCGATTTTGGAAACCCCTTCTGTTTCGCCTTCAGTTTCGTCCTCCGCTTCCCCGGCGTTAAATCCAGAGATTCCGACAGCGGAAAATATCGACGTTTTAGACGTACGCTCGTTGCCTTGCCCCGGTCCGATAGTCAAAATAAAAACGTATTTCGATAGTATTTCCCCAGGAAGTCAGGTTCGGATACTGG
>CAYZMZ010000029.1:0-13617 GCA_964479655.1 uncultured Planctomycetaceae bacterium | reverse complement strand
AAATAGTTTTGACCCTGATTTAAGAAGTTGGACTTCCTCCAGCGGGAACGAATTGATTTCTCTGGTTGTCAAAGCAGACCAGCTTGAAGCGGTTGTTCGTAAAAATGAAATGAAATCCGATTCTATGAATACCTGTCAATCGAAGTCAGCCTGTTCTATTGAAATTGACAAAACCGGAAAATCTGGCGCAATCGTTTTGTTTAGCAACGACCTTGACAAAGCTATGGCAGCGTTTATAATAGCGTGCGGAATGGCGGCCAGCGGAATGAAAGTCAGTATTTTCTTTACTTTCTGGGGCTTGTCCGTCCTGCGGAAGAATCCCGCTCCGAGTGTAAAAAAATCACTGTTATCAAAAATGTTCGGCTGGATGCTGCCCAAAGGCGCGTCAGAACTATCCCTGTCCAAAATGAATATGGGAGGAATAGGAACCGCAATGATGAAGCAGGTGATGAACAATCAAAACGTTACGTCCTTACCCGAATTGATTTTGCAGGCAAAGGCGTTAGGTGTCCATTTTATTGCCTGTGAAATGGCGATGAATGTGATGGGTATTACTCGCGAAGAATTGATTGACGTAGATCAAATTGCCGGTGTTGCCCGATTTATTGAACTGGCACAAAAGAGCGATACATCCCTTTTTATATAGTATATTTGTTTACCTATGAAAGAAAAACCATTGCCCGTTGAGTTTATCGAATCAATGGCAGAAATGATCAAACTGATCGGACATTCTCAGCGAATTCAAATTTTGGAATACCTTGATATTCACGGAGAAAGTCCGGCAGGAATTATTGCTCAGCAGATTGACGGTCAGCAGAGTGCTGTTTCTCAGCATTTAAATCGACTGCGCATTGCAGGCGTTCTTTCCTGTCATCGAGACGGCAAACAGATTCTCTATAGAATTGCGGAAGAAAACGCTTTGACGATTTTACACTGCATGAGAAATAAGTATCGTGCCATGAATAAAAAACAATAAACAGGCACCGGATACAAAAGGTGTTTATACTATCACTACGTATTTTTTCCCCTTGACGTCGTTTTGATTTCGCCTTTTAGGAAGAACCGACTTCCCGTTTTACCGATCAGGGCGAAATGAAATAACGGAGGTTTGTTTTGGAAACCGTGAAAAATCAAGCGGAACTTGGTATAATACCATTCGGAGCGGATAAACCTATTTATATAGATGCAATTCCGTGGTTTTATCCGCCGATAAATCACGTTAAAATATCGAACTAACGAATTGTCAGCGTGAACGTACATCCATGTTGCGGCATGCTTTGCAGGGAAACCGTTCCGTGATGAATTTGGGCGATATGTTTTACAATTGCCAGTCCCAGACCGGTACCTCCGGTTGCTTTGCTGCGTGAGGCATCAACGCGATAGAACCGTTCAAAAATGCGCGGTTGATGCTCTGCGGAAATACCCGGTCCGTGGTCTATAACCTGGATTACAGCTCCGGCGGCGGGTTCTTCAACGATTCCAGCACTCGTTTTATCGGCGGAGGAAGGGCGATTAAAGTCGCGCTGCGGAGTCTCTTCGCTTTCCAAATGAACAATAATTGTATCGCCGTCAACGGAATATTTTATGGCGTTATTAATCAAATTGACCAACGCCTGCTCAATCATCGACGGAATAAAGCGATAGGTTTTTCCCTGAATTGTATCGTCCAAAACGATTTTTTGATTCCGCTTGACCGCGTTGGGCTTGCATAAAGCGATGGCTATTTCAACCGTATCGGATAAAGACGACTGTACAAACAGTTTCTTGTTTTCGACGGAGTAATTTTCCAGATTCGATAACGTGAGAATATCCTCCAAGAGCAACTGAAGTCGTTTTGCGTGACAGGTCAGCGTCGATAAAAAGGATTTTGAAACCTCTGGGTCGTTTATCGCCCCGTTTTCCAACGCCTCGATTGTTCCCATAATTACGGTCAAAGGCGTTTTAATTTCGTGCGATACGTTTGCAACGAAATCCCGGCGGTAGTTTTCCAGCTTGCGGATTTCGGTAATATCGTATAAAACCACGAGTTTTCCCGATTCAATATCGTCCGACTGAATGGGTTTTACCTGAAGCAAAACCTGTAGTTTCGTATCGTTCTTTTTAGAAAAATCGAGTTTTGAAGCAGAAATCGATTCTTTTGAAGATTTTGCTTCCGTCGGATCGGACTTTGAGGATAACTGCCAATCGATCTGTTGCGAATCGTTTTGTTTTGGATTGACCTGTTGCGGACTGTTCAGCGTTGGATTATTCTGTGGCGAATCATCTAAAGCGGTGGATGATAAAGGGGCTTGTTTTGACGAAGCCGACTTGTCGCCGGAGAGCATGCTTTTAAACGTAGCGTTTCGGGCGGAGGTAACATCCCAGTTAAATTCGATGGTTTGTCCAGCCGACGCGGAATCGATAATAGACGGCAGGTTTTCATACCGGAAAACCGCGAACAGCGATTCGCCTTTAACGTTGATACCGGAAATTCCCAACATTTCACAGGCGGAATCGTTTATATCCAAAATATCGTTATTTTTATCGAGCAGGATTACGCCTTCAGCCAAGGAGGAAAAAATGGAATCTCGAATATTCTTTTCACGTGTATATTGAATCAGTTGTTCTTCCAAACGATGAGAAATCTTTCCCAGCGCGATAGCAATTTCGTTCATCGCGGACGACGACGGGAATCGACTGGTCGGTGAAAGCATCTGACCTGGAGCAATTTTCAAGGATAACGCCGAGTTACCCGCCGGATTCTGCTGAAAAGAATCGGAATCGCTCCCGTTGGCAATATACGCGGCTTGCTTGGCAATTTGAGTACTAAAACGATTCAACCACCAGTATAATAAATAGCTTACAATGATAGAAATCATAATTGCAAGCAGCAGAATTGAAATTGTATTCCGCTGAACGATAACCACCTGAGCCTGCAAATCGTTTTCTGCGATAGCAACCCGGAGTAAAAATTTATTTCCGTCTACAATAAAAGGGGAAATACAATAAAGCATCTTTTGTTCCGTTGTAGTACTGTATCGTGAATACAAATAGGAACTATCATTAAATTTGAGAACCTCCTGAATTTCCGGTCGATTGAGATGGTTTTCCATTTTAGATGCCTGTTTCCAGGTATCAAACAAAACCAATCCGGAATCTGTAAAGACAGTAATTCTGGATTGAAAATCCGATAGCGGTCCGAAGGTTTTTTTGCAAATCATTTCAAGTCCGGTATAATCCCGCTGTTTAATATACGGCTCTATAACAGGAATCAATAACGCAGTGCTGGTTTGAAGTTCCCGGTTGATTCGCTGTTGATGTATTTGTTCCAACTGATATGAGCGGTAAATAAAACCCGCGATAAGGACAATCATCAAAACAATCAGCACGAATATATATAATCTTTTCATAATTGTTTTTTCCCGTTAAAATAATATGTACATAGTATATTTAAGTACCGTTACTTTTCAGTTAAACGATAGCCGATACCCCGAATTGTTTCAATCATTTCAGCATGATTTTTTAGTTTTCGACGCAACCCCAGTATTTGTACATCCACCGCCCGCTCGGTAACCGGATAGTCATCTCCGCGGGTTTGATAGACCAATTGTTCTCGCGTGTACACTCTTCCTGGATGCGCTAAAAACAGATGGAGAATATCGAACTCGCCGGCGGTCAGAGAAATTAGTTCTCCGTCCATAAATACCTGCCGGGTAATTTGATCGAGGGTAATCGGACCGTACGCAACGGGCGCAATTTCAGAGTTTTGATTCAGCTGCTGTCGGCATCTTCGTAAAACCGCTCTCATACGGGCAATAAGCAGTTTGGAACTAAACGGCTTGGTGATATAGTCGTCCGCCCCCAATTCCAGTCCGACCACAATATCGCTTTCCTCTGACTTGGCGGTAAGCATAACAATCGCAATCGACACCGTTTCTGAATTGGTTTTCAGTGCCCGGCAAACGTCCAGTCCGCAAATACCCGGCAGCATTAAATCCAGAAAAATCAAATCCGGCTTAAAGGCAACCGCTTGCTTAAGCGCGTCTTCGCCATTGAGACAAATATGCGTTTGGCAGTAACCTTCCTGTTTTAAGCTGTAATTGATTAAATCGGCTATCGCCTGTTCATCGTCAACAATAAGTATTTTTTCGTTTGGCATAATTGAATACGTGTACGTATTGATTAATATTTTTCTATGATATTCGGATTGATTTCAACCAAAAATCAGGGATAAAAGCAGATTTTACCGTGTATGTCTAACAATTTTTCCCTGAAGGAAGTATAGCACATCTTCGCCAATATTGGTACAGCAATCTCCGATTCGTTCCAGATTTCGCGAAACGCTCAGAAAATCGATGTATAAATCTGTATTGTCAGGTGTGTTTTTAATCAGCTGGGAAATTTTTTTGAAATTATCTCGGTGCATGGTATCAATAATATCGTCATCTCGAATCACCTGACTGGCCAGATAGCAATTCTTTGTCAGAAACGCGTCCAGCGAGGATTTCAAGGCGGCGGAAACGGTTTTGCACATCGATTCAAAATCGGGTGCCTGCGAACGATCGTTTAAATCTGCCAAATGCAAAGCCCGCTGAGCGATATTGACCGCCATATCTCCGATTCGTTCCAATTCGCCATTGACTTTCAGCAGAGTAACGATATATCGCAGATCGCTTGCCACCGGCTGATGCAGTGCCAGTATTTTAAGGCATTCTTCCTCGATATAAACCTCCATTTGGTCTATTATATCATCTCTATCGATAATATCAATTGCCAAGTCAGCATTTTGTTCGGTAATTGAACGAAGCGAACATCGAACAGCACTTTCTACCGCAGAGGACTGCTCGACAATAAGTTTGTTGAGGTGCTTTACCTCGACTTCAAATTGTGGATTCATGATTATTTGTAAAAAGGTGTAATTTGAATGTTGGGTTGGACGTTTATACTATGACTACGTGATTGTTCCTCTTGACGTCGTTTTGATTTCGTCCGACCAGAATAAAACAACCCTTTATTTTATTGATGGGGCGAAATGAAACGACTGCGGTTCATTGGACAAACCGGAAAAAATCAAGTGGAACCAGTATATCAATTCCAATTTAGGGATTATCAGGGGCTTTCCACGATAAATTCCAGATGGAATACATATATTTACATATCTATATGTATATTGTATATCAAACTGAAATCTCGTTTTCAGCTAAATCGACCGGTAATATATTCTTCGGTTTTTTTAACGGACGGATTGGTAAAAATAACATCGGTCTTATTAAATTCGATGATATTTCCCTTATAGAAAAAGGCGGTATAGTCGGATAATCGCGAGGCTTGCTGCATATTATGCGTAACGATTACGATGGTAAATTTATCTTTGAGCGCGTCAACGGTTTCCTCGATTTTTAAGGTAACCACCGGGTCAATAGCCGAGGTCGGTTCGTCCATCAATAAAACGTCGGGCTTAATAGCAATCGCGCGGGCGATGCACAATCTTTGCTGCTGACCTCCCGATAACGCCAAGCCGCTTTGATGCAGCTTGTCTTTTACTTCATCCCAAACAGACGCGGATTTTAACGCCTGTTCCACGTGGTCGGCGATTTCAGACTTACTCATCTTAAAATGAAGCCGCAGACCGTAAGCCACGTTTTCAAAAACCGACATGGGAAACGGCGTGGGCTTTTGAAAAATCATGCCGACTTTACGACGCAATTCCAGCAAATCAACTTCGGGAGCAAGAATATTATTGCCGTCCAATAAAACCTCGCCTGTAGCATGCTGCTTGGGGTACAATTCAAAAATACGGTTATAAATTCGCAGATGCGTTGATTTTCCGCAGCCCGAGGGACCGATAATCGCGGTAATTCGATTTTTATAAATGGTCAAATTATTTTCAAACAGGGTTTGATTGCTTCCGTAGAAGAAACTTAAATTCCGAGTTTGAATTTTAACCGTTTCGGGGTTCTGAGCCTTTGTTTTAGCGAGAATATCCTTATTTTGCGGACGATTTTCTCGGCTTGTTGAGTCGTTTTTATCGGACAGGGTTGACTTATTTAATACCGTACTATTCGATACGGTATTGTCATTTACAGTACTGTTCATAAAAAACGTTGGACTAATTGTACTCATTATATATTCCTTGTAAAAATATTACGTATACTGGTTTCACTTGATTTTTCCAGTTTGAATAACAAAGCCCCGTCGTTTCATTTCATTCCAATCAATAAAATATACGGGTTATTTGATTCCGATCGGGCGAAATCAAAACGGCGTTGATAGAAAAAATCAAGTAGTCATAGTAAAACTTCTCAATATTTCTTTGCGGTGATGAACTTCACACCAATATTGATTAACAGCATCAACGCCATAATAATCATGGCGGCGCCCCAACCGGCGGCATGCATTTGTTCAAACGGACTGTTGGTAGTATATTCGGTAATCAAAACCGGGATATTAGCCGTAGGACTGGTAAAAAAATCGGTGGGCCAGGAATCGCTCCACAAAGCGGTAAATAACAACGGAGCTGTTTCGCCGCTTACGCGAGCAAAGGCCATCAAAACTCCGGTTGCCAGTCCGCTTCGGGCTGACCGGAAAATTACGTCCAGCGTTGCTCGACGGCGCGTAATTCCCAACGCCAACGCCGCTTCCCGCTGCGTATCTGGTACCATCAAAAGCATATCTTCTGTTGTCCGGACGATAACCGGGAACATAATAATCGACAAAGCAACCGACCCGGCAAATCCGGAAAAATGCCCTGTTGGAATAACCCAAATCGCGTAGACAAAAAGTCCGACGACAATCGACGGAATTCCCATCATAACGTTCGCGCTAAATCGAATCCAGTCCGCAACGATTGAGTTCTTGCCGAACTCCGCCAGATAAATTCCAGCCGCCATTGCAGGGGGTAAAGTCAGGATGGTCGATACCGTCGTAATCAACAGAGTGCCCAATAAAGCGTTCCCGATTCCCGCGTTGGCAATCCCATACGGTTTGCTCGGTTCGGTCAGAAACGACCAGCTGATTGCGGAAAGTCCATGGGAAAACACGGTCCATAGTATCCATAGCATAATTCCTAATGAAATTGCCAGAACGAGTACGCAGACGATACTCATAACCCGATCTGTAAGTTTTCGATAAAAAAGTGTTTTGTACTGCATATAATTATTTACCTCTATTCGCTCGCGTTGAAACCAGATAATACTGTGCGATGATTTGTACCGCAAACGACATCGCCAATAAAATCAGTCCTAACGCAAAAAGCACACTTCGCAACATGCCGTCGGCTTCGGAAAAATTATTCGCCAGCGTCGCGGCGATTGTCGTTCCGCTGTCGAAAACGCTGTTGGGAATTTTGACCACGTTTCCGATAATAAACAGAACCGCCATCGTTTCTCCCAACGCGCGTCCTAATCCGATAAAAACGCCGCCGAGCAATCCATCAATTCCGTATCGCATAACAATATCTTTCGCCGTTTCCCATTGGGTACAACCCAACCCGTAAGCCGACTCCCGCAGCAAGGCAGGAGTCATCAAAAAAACGTCCCGCATGACAGCTGAAATATACGGCAGAATCATAATAGACAGTACCAAACCGGCTGTAAAAATTCCAAATCCGTTAAACGTATTGCCTACAAAGGGGACGTATTTTAATCCCAGCGTTTCGGTTAAAAAAGGTTGTACATACTGCTGCATCAAGGGAGCTAAAACGAACAATCCCCACATACCGTAAATAACGCTGGGAATAGACGCCAGTAAATCCAGTCCGTAGGACAAAGGTTTACCAATCCATTCAGGCATATCAACCAGATAGTAGGCGGTAATAAATCCAAAAGGAATCGCAATAGCAACCGCGATTCCCGTGGTTAGAAGCGTACCAACAATAGCGGACAAGGCGCCAAAATGCCCCTCGACTGGATTCCATTGACTGGAAAACAGAAATCCAATGCCAAACGTTTGCCACGCCTGAAGCGAATTGAACGATAAACTGATAAGTAATCCGGCTAGAATCAGCGGTACTAACATCGCACTGGAAAAACATATAGATTTAAACATTGTATTATACTCTAATTACTATTAGGACGGTTCTTGCAAATTCGATTTTATACTCAGCGGTTTCGATTTCTGCCGTGTTAAATTATACTGATTTATATCAGTCCGATACACGGACGAAATTGTTTGTTATACTATAATCCGATGATTTTTTCTATCGCCGCCGTTTTGATTTCGCCCTGTAAATAGAGCTAAGTGTTGTTTTACCAATCCAAGGCGAAACGAAATGGCTGGTTCCCTATTTAATATACATTTATACATTTATATTACACTGGAAAATTTCAAACGGAATCAGTTTAAGGCTTTTTGACCGGCGTTGACGACGCGATAATGCATTTTTTCCGCCGCCGGTTTTCCCGCCTCAAAGCACCAGTTAAAGTAGTCTTTAAGCTGTTTTTGTTTTTCTGCTGATAAAGTCGATTTGTACAAAATATACGTAACAGCAGCAAGCGGATAGCTGTCTTCGCCTTCGGCATCGGTAAGAATCAGATAATACCCCGGCGCATTGTTCCAATCCGCGGCGGCAAGTGCTTTGTCAAAGGCTTCCGGAGAGGGGGCAATAAATTGTCCCGCTTTGTTTTGCAGTACCGCGCAGGCGAGTTTTGCTTCCAAAGCGTAGGTATATTCTGTATAGCCGATAGCTCCGACGATTTTTGTAACGTTGTTGCATACGCCCGGATTTTTCTGTCCTCCAATTCCAATCGGCCAGGCAACCGTCTTGCCTTCCCCGACTTGCGATTTCCAGTTTTCGGAAATTTTCGACAGGTAATTGGTAAACAGGAACGACGTACCGGAAGAATCAGAACGATGAACAACGGTAATAGCCACCTGCGGCAGATTCAGACCTTTGTTGTCTGCGGCAATCGCCGGATCGTTCCAGGTTTTAATCTTTCCCAGAAAAATATCCGCCAATACGGACTGCGATAATTTTAACTGTTGATCGGCGACGCCGGGAAGATTTACAACGACAACCACGCCGCCGGCAAGCATGGGGAACTGAATCAGCTGGTCTTCCTTCTGCTGTTGTTCCGTTAAGGGCGAATCCGTTCCCGCGAAATCTACCGTGCCTTGTTTCACCTGATTTATGCCTGCGCCCGAACCGATTCCCTGATAATTAACCTGCACAAGACCGTTTTGGCTTTGGGAATAGTTATACGTCCAGTTAGCATAAACAGGGGCGGGGAAAGTCGCTCCGGAACCGTTAAGAACGCATTTGCTTGCCGATGCGGACGTATCCGCCGAGGTATTCGGATTGGAATTGCAGCCTGAAACGACGAACACGGTCAGCAGCGCACAAAAAATCTTCCATTTCATAATAACATCCTTTCGTAAATATTCCACAAATTTTATTACCGTTATACGTTTTGTACTCAAGGTTCCCTCGCCCCGATTTTTAGTAAGACTACGTGATTTTTTCTTGTCGTCGTATTGATTTCGCCCGAACAGAATAAAACAACCCTTTCGTTTTATTGATTGGGGCGAAATGAAACGACTGCGTTTTGTTATACAAATCGGAAAAATTCAAGTGGAACTAATATAGCCCGAACGTACAGGACGTATTACAATTCTTGTTGAATCCTTCCGTGCCCGTATTTAAGTTTGGATAAACTCACGTGAAATCGTATAACGGCTTCCTTAACTTTCAATGAGAGTATAGCAGATGAATATTTATCTAATATTGTTAAAGCGATAAAGTTGTATGAGTTTTTTGTTAGGAGTTGCTAACAAAGAAGGATACAACGAACTACGATTCGCTGCTAGAAACCATTTTCCCGAATTTACGCCTTTTGTCGGGCAGGAAGAACTGTTACTATGATTATACTATGACTACTTGAATTTTCCTCTTGACATCGTTTTGATTTCGCCCAATAAGTTGAGCTAAATCCTAGTTTTGCCGATCAGGGCGAAATGAAACGACTGGTTTATGAAAATATAAACCGGAAAAACTCAAGTGGATGCAATATACATGATTTTTTCTGGCGACCCTGTTTTGATTTCACCCCGTAGAAAAAACTAACGTATCGGAAAAACGAAACGGTTTTTTAGGACAATACAAATTGGAAAAATACAAATAAAACGCATTTCTTTCCTATGAACTTAGGAAAAGGAATCTGAATTTGAGCTTGACTTTCGACCGAATTTGTGGTACAACAGCCGTCTATGCGATACTTAGGTATTAAAGCGATCTGCATAATAATAGTATTGACAACATGCTATTTTCTGCCGAGCCTGTCGAAGCCCCGTTTTGTCGTCCCGCCGATTCCCGCGCCGGGCAGTAAAACTACGCTTATTCCGTCAGTAAAAACGGATATAATTCCCCCGGATTGTGCTTCCGAAATTCATAATCAGCATATACACCAAAAATTTCCTGACTTCAAAGGCAATCCGCAGGAATTAATGGACGTATCTACCCCAAGTGTTCACGCGTCAACTATAACGCAGTTGCCAGGCGGGAATTTGATTCTAGCCTGGTTCGGCGGGACGCGTGAGGGAAGTTCAGACGTTAAAATTTACGCAAGTCGTACCGACGAAAACGGAAATTGGTCTTTACCGCACGTTCTTCTGGATCGATTCGCCCTTCAATCCCAAACGGGCAGATATATCCGAAAACTGGGGAATCCGCTGCTGTTTTATTACAACGGACGACTGCACTTTTTCGTGGTCAGTGTCAGCTTCGGCGGCTGGTCGGGCAGTTCGCTCAATCACGCATGGTCCACAGACGAAGGAAAAACATGGACAAAATTCAAGCGAATGCAAATTAGTCCTCTATTCAACATAAGTTCACTGGTTCGATGTCCGCCTGTCGCGTTGGCAGACGGCTGTCTGGGATTGCCGATTTATCATGAATTGTTCTATAAATACGGGGAATGGCTGGTATTGAACGAAGCGGGGTCTATTATCGATAAAGCCCGAATTCATTTTGATACCCGCGCTCTTCAGCCAACCGTCGCGGTAATCAATCAGAACGAAGCGATTGCGTTGTTAAGAAACGGACATCAAGGCGGCGGATACGTAAAATCGGTAAAAACAACAGACGCGGGTTACCGTTGGACTCAAATGCCCGATGCCCCGATATTGAATCCCGATTCGTGCATTGCGCTGTTAAAACTGGCTGACGGCACGTTGCTGTTGGCGGGAAATCCGATTGAAGGACGAAGCATTTTATGTCTTTGGAAAACTCATGTTGTGGATCAGAATGAATGGGTTTTAGCGGCGGAATTGGAAAATGAACCCGGTCAGGAATTTTCCTATCCGACTTTAATTCAAGATCAAGCGGGACGTGTACATATCGTTTATACCTGGAAACGGAAATCAATTCGACATAGAATTTTACCGGAATCTGTATGGAACAATTCGCAAAATCAGCCTGTTGTTCAGAAGGGGGAACAATGAACCTATCGGACTGGTTTGGACTATTATCGAGCGCCTTTTTAATCGGCTGTTTATGCGGACTGCTTTTCAAAACTCGATTCAGTCGATGGACGGCGGCACTAATCGGAACGCTTATCGCTTTGATTCCCGCTCCGATAGAACCGCGGTGTTCGATTGCCATGTATCTGTTTGGATTAATAGACAACGTTTCTGTTCCGTTGCTGGCAGGCGCATGTATAAAAGTAAACCTATCAGAAAAGCCCAGTCATAAAATTACCGCGTGCGCAGGACTGGTTATTTTTGGACTGGTTTTATTTATCGGTGCGCTAGGATTTCTGCCTTTCGATTTTTATCGATACGGATATTATCCCGTTTTTGCCGCCGTTACCGCTATCGGAGCGATTTGTCTAACCGATAATACCGGGGCGATTATTTTAACCGTCGGCTTTCTGCTGTATTCGATCGGCATTTACGAGAATTATTTTGAATCGGTTGTAGACCCTTTGCTCTGGATGGCGGCGGTAATCTATTTGAGTACGCGGTTTTTCAAGACGCCCTGCCCCGCTCAAACAATTGTTTCGGACAATACGTGATATACTGATTCCACTTGACTTTTTCCGGTTTAGAAGTCCCGTCCGAAGTCGTTTCATTTCACACTAACCGATAAAACCAAGTCAAAAATCTTGGTGGTAAACCCTAATCGCAGGGGCAAAGTCAAAACGGCGTCGAAAAATCACGACGTTATAGTAGAAAACTCGTTTTCCAGCTCCGTTTTATATTGCACCGCCTGAATAATTTCAGGAGAGGTTTTAGCCGCAATTCGCCGATTCATTTTTTCTATAAAGTCGTCTAAATGCAATTCCGTTTGGATTATTTGATGAAGCCATTGAGTGCGTTGAATACAGAATTTTTCCTGTATATTGCAGAATAACTTCGCAAAAATACTAGTCGGATCGATGAATCCCGCCGCTCCAGCAGCGGCGTATTGAGTAACTATTTCCGGGCCGACGACAAAAAAGGCGGCCAAGGCAATCGTCAAGACCGGGCGTCCAACCCCAATCGCCGAATCCAACAGCCGAGCGGAGAAGGCCATTTTGGGGTGCTCCGCCATCCAATTTTCCAATTCGGACTGCAAAAACAAACGAAAATCTTCCGAAATAATCGGCAGTTTATTATGAGCGATTCGTATATTTTCCAGCGTCTGCTCGATTGATAAACAGCTTACGATTTCTTTTAAGTCTTCTCCAAGCATATCGTCGGTTTGCGAAAGCTGTTCCAACTGAGCAAAAACTCTACCGGCGGTTTTGATCATCATTTCCCGTTCCTGCTCCAAAAACAATTCTTCAGTCGTCTTTTTATGCTCGGGTTTGGTTTGAGAAATCAGACTCCAACCCTTGGAAATACCTTTTTCGATTTGATGGTACCCTTCACTGTACACCCAATATAAGCTGTGAATTATGGACGAACGCTTCTTATCCCATATATCAGTCAGTTCGCGGGTTACCATTTTAGCAGGCAGGGGAACGACTTCTATTTTTCCTAAATCCTGTTGGGAAAAAGCGTCCATTTTTAACGCGTATTTTTCGCTTTGGCGTTTGATTTGATTAATCCACGCGCCTAATCCGTGCTGGTCATCCAAGGCGTTTTTAAGCGATTGTTCCAAAGAACGGGTTTTTAATTCGTCAAAATGCAGGTTAGCCAACTCGTTTTGGAATCCCGTCGAAGGAGCAGAGGAATTTTCGGAATTGGACGAATCCGCGTTATTTTCAGCAATCGGCTTTACTTCCTCTTTTCCGTTAATACCGACATTGAAAAACGGAAGTTTGAGATCGGCAGAATTTTTCCTATCGTGCGGAGCTGCGTAAACCAACAGCGGCTTCTGATGAACCTGCTGGGTAAAAGTCTGCAACCAGAGCGGCCAGTACGGAGCGTGTTCCTCCAAATCAACCTGATTAAAAACGACGATAAATTGTTTTCCGCTTTCCGCCGCCTGCTGAAAAAATCGACTGCAAGCCATATCGTTGTACTTTTGCTGAGTTAAAATCGCAATCAGAACGTCGGCTATCTGACGTATTTTTTCCGCTCTCCGCCAGTTATCCGGCGAGCTGGAATCGATATCAGGAGTATCCAATAAAATCAGCTTGGGGGGCATGTTCTTCCCCACGCGCCAGTAAAGGACATCGGTCGGGTGATCGGCTAACGGCTGTTCGTTGTCGCTCCAGG
>CAYZMZ010000028.1:11562-15053 GCA_964479655.1 uncultured Planctomycetaceae bacterium | reverse complement strand
GGAGCCTCTTCTTCTCCATTGAAGAATACCTGCCCGATTGCGGAGAGCGGAAAAAATGCGCAACAGAATATTGAAATTGCGAAGAATCGTATTGTCGTACAGCAGAATTTCATAAAATACCTCAAAGCCTAAATTATAGGATTGTATGCCAAAATCGTCAATTTCGTTGTATACTGGTTCCACTTGACTTTTCCCGGGTTTGAATAACAAAACCAGTCGTTTCATTTCGCCCAGATCCGTAAAACTGCGAGTATTTATTCCTCCGGGGGCGAAATCAAAACGATGTCAAGAGAAAAATTCACGTAGCCATAGTATAATATTGTGCAACAAAGTTTGTACTTTGAAAAACAAAGGAAAATCGACATTATATATAGTAGACCTCCATATTATACGTAATTATTAGTTTTTTTACAAGGGGCACAGCAATTGATTGGACGAAAATCCCGAAATTCTCGAAAAAATCGTTTTGGAATCCCATTTTTATTATCGCGTTCCGTTCCATTGCGCTGAAAGTATATCGATTTACCCCCTTTTTTGGGGAAACACCGCCATTTTGACGGTCGCTTTTTCCTGTCGCCAGGAAACAGACATTTCAAAAAATCCGAAGTCGAAGCAGTATCTATCGGCTCCCCCCTTTTTTGATAGTCTGTTTTCGATATAATCAGGGTTTTATACTGGAACTGCGTGAATTTTTCTCTTGACGTCGTTTTGATTTCGCCCGATCAGTTGAGCTAAATCCTTATTTTGCCGTTTATGGTGAAATGAAACGACTAATTTTTGTTATTCAAACCGGAAAAAGTCAAGTGGAAACAGTATATAATCGGAGTAGAATTTCGTAATCATTTCAGAAATTTTCAGAATTACCCCGATATTACCCCGATTTTACTCAAATTTTCCCGATAGGTAATTTTACCCGTCAAACACGTTTCCCCGTAAATAAAAAACAGGATAAAAAATGAGCCTTTTTCAAGACCTCAAAACGATATATCACATGTTGCGTTCGGGCGGTAAAGGAGCGACCCATGCCCAACGGCTGGACAATTTCTATTCCGGTCAGGCAGCAGGGTACGACGATTTCCGCAAACGGCTGTTAAAAGGACGCCAAGAATTATGGACTGCCATGGCGGATACCTCGATTGGCGGCGGCGTGCCTGAAAACGGCGTTTGGGTTGACTTCGGCGGAGGAACCGGCTCGAATTTGGAATGGTTTTCCCAAGACGACAGGCAGAAACTCGCGAAAATTTACGTGGTCGATCTTGCCAGCTCGCTGTTAAAAGTTTGCGATCAGAGAATTGCCGATAAATTCACCGATCCGTCTGGAAAAACAAACTGTCAAACAGCCGAGGCAGACGCAACTATTTGGACGCCTGAAGGGGGCTATGCGGACGTTGTAACCTTCTCCTATTCTTTAACGATGATTCCCGACTGGTTTGCGGCGATTGATAACGCGCTGCGTATTTTGAAGCCCGGGGGAAGAATTGGTATTGTCGATTTTTACGTCAGTAGAAAATGGCCTGCCGAGGGATTAAAGCGTCATTCCTGGTTTACCCGCAGTTACTGGCCGGTTCATTTTAATACGGACAACGTCTATCCCAGTCCCGATCACGTACCTTATTTAATGAATCATTTTAGTACCCTCGATTTCCATGAATATTACGGGAAAGTTCCCTATATTCCGATAATCAGAATGCCGTATTATACCTTTATCGGGAGAAAACCTGAATGAATCGCGTTATAGTTTTGGGAACCAACAATCTCAAAAAACGTCAGGAACTGGAATTACTGTTGGCTGATTGTTCTGTTGAGTTGAAAACGCTTAAAGATTTCAGTAATTCGATTGAAGTGGTAGAAGACGGTCTGACGTTTTCGGAAAACGCCTGCAAAAAGGCGTCTGAACAGGCGACCAATCTCAATCAATGGGTGCTGGCTGAAGACAGCGGATTAATCGTTGACTGCTTAACAGATCAGCCGGGAGTCTATTCCGCCCGATTCGGCGCGTTGAAAAAAATTCAGCAGGAAAAAGGTTATAAATCGTTGACCGAAGCGGCTCAAGCCTGCCCCGAGGTTCATAGTTCAGATCAGGACAACAATAACATGCTCTTGGAAGTACTCAAAGATACCCCGATGGACAAACGTACTGCTCGATATTGTTGCTATATGGCGTTGTCTAATCCAGAGGGGCAAATTATTGCGCAGACCGTCGGACAATGCTGCGGACGAATTTTAACTGCGCCTTTCGGCGAAAACGGCTTTGGTTACGATCCGTATTTTGAGGTTATCGAGTTCCATCGGACTTTTGGTCTTTTGGCTCCGGAGGTTAAATCCTGTATTAGCCATCGCGCTCGAGCTGCCCGAAAGTTAATTCCGATTCTTCGGCACGGAATTATTCGGTAGCCGCCGTTGCGTTATTCAAAACGGACCGTATCTCGAAGCATGTATCGGACGGGTTGTATCACGAAATCCGTTCTGCCGAGTGAGTTAGGGCAGAGCGGGGCGCGTATTGCAAAATTGCGGGGTACGTATTGCGAAATTGCGGGGCGCGTATTGCGAATCGGGCGATTCGTCTTCTTTCAGTTGCTATAATTCGTTAAAGGAAGTTACTTCAATCTGATTTTCTGCTAATAACTGTCGGGTTGAATCGTCCAGAATTGTCTGAAATTCCTGACGTCTGAAAGGCGATTGATGGAATTTCAAATCGCCTTTACTGCAGCAGCAACGAGCGTCTACCTGGCTATCCATAGAAGGGTGCAGGTTTATTTCGGCAACAGTCAGCGGTTCTCCCAAGGCGGTTTCTTCCCGATACCGCGGCAGTCGATTGTAAACCGAAACCAGTGATTTCCAAGCGTCTGCGGTCATACGTCCGGTTTCCAGAATACCAAAATATCCGGGGAATTTCATATCGCTTCTGGCGTTTAAGGTAATAGAATCGGCGGATAATTTTTGCAAAATCAGCCGTTTGAGCAATCCGGTGGGAAAATAATGGGAAAAACGAGCTTTTATTCTGCCAAAGCCGCCTAGAATTTCAACCGGACGTCTTAAAATCAGCGGCGGCAAATTCTTATCCCGCAGTTGATTCCATTCGTCAAAAATTCGCCAGACCGCTTTATCTACACCGGGTATAAAATGTATATGTTGATGCGAATCCAGATGGTCGAAAATCAAATTATTATTTCTGACGTACTTTCGCATCCGATCGAACTGCGCTAAAATCTCCTTTTCAACCTGAATTTTCGCCATTTCCCGTTTAGAGGCAAAACCAAAATTGAGCAGTTTATACAATCCGGCAAAACCCCGTTTGAAATTGCCGTTTTTATCTACCAGCAACGGTACTTCAGCCGGATGCAAAACGGGTTTTCCGCTGGTTAAGCATATATGAAGCCCCAATCCGAGCTGGGGAGTTTCTGAATGAACCCGCAAGACCGCTTCTTCGGCAAAAGGCATGTTTACCATCAAGCTGGCGGCTGATAATATTCCGAAGAAGCGGTCTTGCG
>CAYZMZ010000028.1:5559-11552 GCA_964479655.1 uncultured Planctomycetaceae bacterium | reverse complement strand
CCGTTTTTACGGGCTTCTATTACGGCATTGTTTACAGACGGCGAGAAACCTAAATCGTCGGCTGTTACTATAATTTTATTCATGGTTTTCCTGATTCTCCCCCCTGCAATTGTTCCGGGGCAAAAACGTTCCAGGTTTGACATTTAAATAGTAGTTTTCTGTTTATCGGATGGGGCAGTTGTCCCAGTTCGCGGTCTGAGGCGACCAAAATATAATTTCGGCTGTTTTCCAAACTGGCTTCCCCGCCTTCTCCCTGATGATTACAGACTTTTCCCTTCAGGTAAAATTCTGCGGAATAAGGGGTATAGTTAATAAAATACAGAGGCGTCTTTTCCCAATCCGGCTGACCGGTCAGCTGCTGTAATCGCAAGTAAATCGCGGTATTAACATTGGGCTGAATTTGCGGAGCGATATAAACAGCGGATAACGTTCCAATTGTAAACAAAATAACACATGCTAAAATAAATCGTTTGGCGGCATAAAAATATCGAGGAATCGCCAATTCGCCCAAATCGAAACTCCGAACGGCGAAAAAGACCGCTACAAAAGGAATCGTCGGTAAAAAATACGGGATGAGCGATTTATTGGTCAAGCACCAGAAACCGGTTATCGTCAAGACGGTTAATATCGACATTCCAGTCAGCGGGTCGGAAAAAATACCGCGCTGGAAAAACGCCTTTCGTCTTCGGGAAGAGAAAAAGGGAATCGCAAAAATCAAGGGCAGATTCGATAAAAATAGCCAGATTACCGCCATGCCGCGGAACGATTCTTTGCCCGTTCCAAATTTATCCCCGTAATCATGGTATAAAAATCGGTTGAAATTCTCGTTTACAAAAAAGTAATACAGAAAATCCGGATTTTTCAAGGTCATCATATAATACCACGGGACGGAAATTAGTAAAAATACGATCGACCCGAAAACCCATGAATGATACCGCAATTCAGCCCATTTGTTATTGATTAACGTGTAGAAGAAAACCGGCAAGCCCGCCATAACAATTGCCACCGGTCCTTTAATTATCATCCCTGCGCTTAAACAGGCGAAAAATCCGATGCTCCACCATTTTTTATCTCGAATTGAATTATCTGATTCAAACAAAATATAACAAAAAATAGCTCCGACAACCGCCGCCGCCAGTACCATGTCGGTCATCATAACACCCGAAAAGATATAAAACAGATACGAACATAAACAAAGCAGCGTCGCGGCGTTGGCAACCGATTCATTTCGCAGTTTCCGAACCGAAAAATACACGCAAGCCAAAATCGATAATCCCGCTAAAAAAGCCGGAACTCGGGTTGCAAAGGCATTTAATCCGAAAATTTCGCACGCCGCAGCCGCCATTTGAAAAGTCAACGCCGGCTTTCCTTCAAAGCATTGATAGGTGCCGTTGAAGACAAACATTGGAGCTAAATACTCGTTTGTTTCTGCCATATTGCGTGCCATAACTGCATAACGCGCTTCGGAGGGTTCGACCAACGGCAACAAATACATGATAAGTAATCGACCGATTATAAAAACGGTTAATATCAATAAAGTAAATCGGCGAGTAAAAACAAGGTTATCGTTCATTAATATTTTTTATCATTTCTTTTGTTGTAATTGTACCGTACGTTTTTCTCAGACGCAAAATTCTATCACGGGTCTGACGGTTGAAATACCAGCCACGGTCCAGACTGCAAAATCCGTTTTCTTCCCGGCAGCTCCGTTTTGCCTGAAAGCGTTTTGCTTTTAATTATCAAAATATCATTTTTACTGTTTTCGAGGCTTTCCTGAACCGATTCGTTTGGATGATTTTTAAGCTGGCTTGAGCAATAAAAATCGGCTGAATAAGGCGTAATTTCGCTAAAATAAAGCCGTTTATCTTTTAGTTTCGGATTATCCTGAATTGTTTTCTGAATACAGACAAAAGTTTTTCCCGATAGTTCAGGCGCATGATTTTGCGCTATTACCGTTGCTGCCAACATTCCGATCGGAAAGAGTATGGTACAGAAAGTTATAAATCGACAAATAGACCGGATGAAAACTTTGTTATCTAGCTCTTTTATATCACAATACCGAACCGCTATAAATACCGCCAAAAAAGGAATTGTCGGCAATAAGTAGGTAATCAAACAGCGGCTGGTTAAGCACCAAAATCCGGTTATTGTTATTACACCCAAGGCTGATAAACCGGTAACCGGGTCTGAAAATAGTTTTCGCTGATAAAATTGCTCTCGAATTTGCTTGGAAAACGTCGGCAAGGTGAATATCATCGGTAAATTTACCAATCCCAACCAGACGAGCGCCATTCCTCTGAACGTTTCTCGCCCGCAGCCGAACTTATCCCCGTAATCCCGAAATAAAAATCGTTTGAAATTCTCGTTTACAAAGAAGTAATATAGAAAATCCGGATTTTTCAAGGTCATCATATAATACCACGGGACGGAAATTAGTAAAAATACGATCGACCCGAAAACCCATGAATGATACCGCAATTCAGCCCATTTGTTATTGATTAACGTGTAGAAGAAAACCGGCAAGCCCGCCATAACAATTGCCACCGGTCCTTTAATTATCATCCCTGCGCTTAAACAGGCGAAAAATCCGATGCTCCACCATTTTTTTTCTGGAATCGAATCAGCGGATAAAAATAAGGAATAACAGTAGACCGCTAAAACAACGCTGGCCGTAAGAATCAAATCGGTCATCATAAGTCCAGCGTAAAAATAAAAGAAGAATGAACTTATAGTTAGCATTGCAGCCAAACCGGCGGTTGATTTATCGCACCGTTTTTTTACGTACAGATAGGTAGAAATCAGGATTATTACCGCCGCCATCAAAGCCGGTATTCGCGTTGAAAAGGCGGATATTCCCCCTGCTTTGCAAGCGATCGCTCCCATTTGAAATGTTAAAGCCGGTTTCCCCTCAAAATTTTGTAATTGCCCATCGTAAACAAACTGCGGCTCCAAATAATTTTGAGATTCCGCCATATTTTTGGCAATAACCGCGTATCGTGCCTCGGAGGGATCCATCAAAGGCATATAGTACATAATCAACAACCGCCCAACGACAAAGACGGCGAAAATTAACAGTACAAACCGAAAAGATATTCCGTCTGACGGATTGGAGGTAGATTTCATATCTTTTTAGGCTCGTTTACGGTTCGAGGCGCGATCTTCGGGAAATCTTTCGGGGGAATCAAGCCAAAAATGCCCGACTTTGGATTGATCTGAAATATTCTTGCCGATTCCGTACTGCTGTTCAATGGTAAATAAAGGACGACGTTTAACTTCGGTGTAAATTCGTCCAATATATTCTCCGATAATTCCCAAGGAAATTAAAGTCGTACCGCCGATAAGCAGATTTATCATAACTAAAGAAGTCCAGCCGGGCGTTTTAGGTCCCAATACAAAATACTGGAAAAGTGCCCAACAACCGTACGGGACAATACTCATGGTAACAAAAAATCCGAGATACATAATCCAATGAAGCGGTTTGATAGAAAAACTTACCAGCCCGTCCATAGCCAACGCAATAAGTTTGCGGGTCGTAAAAGCCGGCGTTCCTGCCATGCGCGGATTAACTTTATAGGGGATAGACGTCTGTTTGAATCCCAGCCACGGAATCAGCGCTCGCAAAAATTGCGTTCGTTCGGGCATTTGATTCAATAAATTTATGATAGTTCTGTCGATAAGACGAAATTCAGAGGCTCCCGGCTGAAGCGGGATTTCTGAAAGATTATTCATAACTTTATAAAACAGCGTGGACGTTCCTTTTTTAAACCAGGATACGTCGTTGCCGTAACATTCACGAACCGTATTGACTACGTGAAATCCTTGTTTCCACAATTCTACCATCTGGGGAATCATTTCAGGCGGCTGTTGCAAGTCGGCGTCCATAACAATCACCGCTTTTCCAGAGGCAGCACGAAGTCCGGCGGAGATAGCTATCTGATTCCCAAAATTTCGAGCGAAAATCACCGATTTTATGCGTGGGTCTTCCTCGTTGAGCCGTTTCATCAATTCGGCTGAATTGTCTTTACTGCCGTCGTTGACAAATACAATTTCCCAGCTAATATCCATTGAATCCAGAACCGCCGATACTTCCGTGCAAAATCGGCGCAAATTCTCCTGCTCGTTGTAAGCTGGGGATACTATTGATAACAGGGGATTACGAGAATCTTGGTCATTTCGCGATTTCAAATTCAGGGGGATTACCTGTTCTGAATCTACAAAAACCGAACTATCAAGGGGGTCAGACATCCGTGTCTCCATAAAATGTATTGAAAATATACCCGATTGTACCGAATGGGGAGTTTTACCCGAAATCAATTTTCAAGCGATAAATATCGTTTATCGTGGCTTGAAAAATCAAGTATTTTTGACTAAACTGGTATCACCTGATTTTTTCCGGTTTGTATAAGCATATACCGACCTTTTTATGTCGCGTTACTTGGCAAAACAAGGATTACGCTCAACTTGTTTGGCGAAATCAAAACGGCGTTGACGGAAAAAATCACGTAGTTATAGTATAATATACCAAATATTATTTGAGATTGTACCCTTTTATTTGTTTTTTTGCAACCCGAAAATACCTACATTTCTCAAATTCTTCCATATTTATTGTATAAAAGGGAGATTTATCTGTTGGGAACTCTTGAAAAAAACCTATTTTGAGTAATAATTAGAAAGAGGATTTTATTTTTGTTAATTTAATAAAAAAAACATGAAAAAATATATTTTCGCTTTATTGATTTTGTCTTTCCTGATACCAACCCCGGTTTATTCCCAAACGTTGTCCAATCAGCAGTCTACGGAAAAATCCAAACAGCGGCAAGAATACGAAAGTTTGCTGGCTGAATGGAAACCGATGGTTGCGCAACTGGCTAAACTGCGGTATAAGTATTTTGACGTTAAACGCAAGCCGGGAGAAGGCGAAATCATGCAGGTAGAACAGACTCCCGAAAGAAAGGCGTTAAAAGTCGAGTTCGACGCGTTATACGAAAAGGCCGAAAGAACGTATAATCAGCTGATTCAGTCTGCTGTTTTGGCTTACTCCAAATCTCCTGAAAACAACAGAGATATAGAAGGCTTTTTGATGTACACGCTCCAGTATTTTATGCAGCGGGACATGTACGAAGACGCTGCTAAAATGAGCGAAATACTTTTGGCGCAAAACGTCAGTAATCCGTACGTAATTCGGGCGGCGGCGGAATCCGCTTTGTATACCTGTAATTTTGAAACGGCAAAAAGATTTATCGAAAAAATCAAAGAACAGGGGATTTTAACGGATTACCAGTTTGACCAAAGCGATTTTCGTTACGTAGACGTTTTCCAGCGATTTTGGGAACGGGAAGAAAAAATGCGCCGTCAGGAAGAGGAAAAAGAAGCCTTACCCCGCGTTATTCTTTATACCACCAAAGGCGAAATCGAAATTATTTTGTATGAAGATCAAGCTCCCAATACCGTAAAAAACTTTATTTTTCTGTGCGAAAAAGGCTTTTACGATAATTTAGATTTTCATCGGGTTATCAGCGGGTTCATGGCGCAAGGCGGCGGAACGGAGCAGCTTCGCCAGGTAGATAATCTTACTCTTCAGCCGCTGGTACGAGGAAACGGAACGCCTGGTTATACAATTCTGGACGAAGTACCTCAGTTCAATTTTGAAAAAAAGGATTTTCCTGAAGACGCCCGATTTCATTGGAGAGGAACCGTTTCGATGGCTTTAACGGATCAGCCGAATACCGGCGGAAGTCAGTTTTTTATTATGTACAAACCCAATCTGCCGCTCAACGGACGGCATACGGTTTTCGGACGAGTTGTTCGAGGTATGGACGTCGTCTGCCGATTTCAGCGTCGAGACCCCGGTAAGTCGATTAGCTTGGCGACGTTGCCTATGCCGGACAAAATTCTCCGAGTCAAAGTCAGCAATAAAAGGAATCATGATTACGTACCCCAAATAATGCCGGATAAAGGTACCGTAAAACCCTATCCTAATATGCCGGTACTAG
>CAYZMZ010000028.1:1388-5549 GCA_964479655.1 uncultured Planctomycetaceae bacterium | reverse complement strand
AAGGACAGGAAAAAAGACCCGGATCAATTCGATGTTATGGATTACCTGAAAAAACATGGTCCATGGACCGATCCCAGCTGATACGTATTATCCTCATTTTGCTGGATTATACCCGATTCCGCTAGAAATTTGCCGGTTTATTTTTCGTAAACCCGCCGATTCATTTCGCCCTAATCGATAAAATCGGTAAGAATCGGTAAGAATCGGTAAGAATCGATAAGACAAGGATTGATCTCAACTTATTGGGTGGAATCAAAACGGTTTAGATAGAAAAAAATCACGTAGTTATAGTAAAATCGACGACAACGTAAGAGTAAAATCAACGACAAATGACTTTCGTTTCCCCCTGGCTTTTGCTGGGAATCAGCGCGATTATTATTCCCATCGCGCTGCACCTGTTGTTAAATCGACAGCCGCGAAAACTGATCTTTCCTGCTCTGAAATTTCTCAAGCAGGTAAAAGAGAGCAATCGACGGTCTATGAATCTGCGTCATTTATTGCTGTTGCTATGCCGAATCGGGTTAATTGTTTTACTGGCTTTGCTGTTTGCTCGTCCCAGTTTGCAAAAAAATGTCAGCGGTTCGCTTTCTTCGCCAACTTCGGCTGTCCTGATTTTTGATACGTCAATCAGAATGAATTGCCGACAGAATAACGAGTCGATTTTGGATTCCGCACGGCAAAACGGATTCTGGGTTCTTTCCCGATTGCCGTCCGGCAGTCAGATTGCGGTTCTCGATTCTCAAACCCAAACCGCCGCCTTTGCTGTTGACCGTTCAGCGGCAAAATACCGAATCGAACAGCTCAAAACCGCGCCTAAAACGCAGGAACTTACCGCGCAAATTATCAAAGCCGCTCAATTGCTCAACGGTTCTGAATTAGGCGGAAAAGAAATATATGTTTTTACCGATATGTCAGCTGCCGTTTGGAATAAAACCTTCGCCGCGGCGGTTGTTAGCAGTCTAAAATCCAATAAAAATCCGCAGCTTTATATTATTGACGTTGGAATGAAACAGCCGACAAACGACTCTCTATCCAATTTAACGTTAAATCATCAAATTTTGGCTCCTGGGGATTCGCTGACTATTTCCGCAACGGTCAATCGAACCGCCGCGCAGTCAATCGTACCGGCTCCTAGAACCGCGCAGTTATATATTTGCGACGAAAAAGGCGTTTTTCAAAAGCGGGAAGAAAAAATTATCGATTCCAGCGAAATTTCAGGCGGCTCTTCCGGCAGTTCCTCAACCGATGTTTCGGGTAGTTCTTCGGGTAAGTCTTCCGGCAGTTCCTCAAACAAGCCGGCGGTTAATTCCCATCGATTGACTTTTACTGTATCGGGATTTCAACCCGGTATTTACCAGGGTTTTGTCAAATTATCCGGAACCGATGCCCTTCCAGACGACGATTATCGCTGGTTTACCTTTGAATGTAAAAACTCTGAAAATATCCTTTTAATAGCTCCTGCCCCGGCGGAAAAAAACAGCGTTTATGTTTACCAGGCTCTTTGCCCCAAGGCGTTCAAGTCAAATAATAAAAACCGATACAACTGTACAGTCATAGACCAGGAGGTTTTTGATTCAGACAGTTTTCCGGCAGAAAAGTTGAATGATTTTAAGGCTGCCATGCTTCTCAATCCTCGGCCTTTTTCTGCCGCCGGTTGGAGTAAGTTACAGCTTTGGACGCAAGCTGGAAACGGTTTGGCGATAGTTTTAGGGAGCAACGTGTCGGACGTAAATTCGTTTAATTCTCCGCAGGCGCAGGAATTACTTCCCGGCAAGCTGGAAATTCAAGCTCGAACGCCTCAAGGCGATGTTTTTGTTTTGCCTCGTTCGTTTATTCATCCTATTTTAACTCCGTTTGGGAAGTACGAAAATAAAACTCCATGGACTTCAATTCCGGTTTTTCGGTACTGGCAAATGTCGAATTTTTCCGATTCAGTCAACGTAATTTTGCGTTTTAGCGATTTACGTCCTTTTATGATTGAACGAACTCTCGGAGCCGGGCGAACGATCACTCTAACGACGCCTTGGGGAGAAACTTCGTCTGAAAAAGCCTGGAACGCCTTTTCCTCCTCGCAAAGCTGGCCGATTTTTATTCTGATAAATCAAACTGCCAACTATTTGTTACAGAATAATTACAGTAAATTGAATTATTTAACTGGAGAAAATGCCTATATTGATGTCGAATCGAATAACAATTATCAAATTACGGTTTCCCGCATGGAAACAGAGGAATCCGAGATAAAAACGGCTAAATCGGATACGTCGCAGCTGGATAACCTCATTCATCCGACCTCGGTCAACGGCAAATTGGCGTTAATTATTCCCTCGACAGGTTCAGCGGGAAATTTGATGCTGGAATCGCAGGGCGATAAAACGCTCGATAAACGCGGAGTCAGTTTTAATTATCCTGAATCAGAAACCGATATTTCCCGTATAGATGCGGGGGAATTGAAAACCTTTTTCGGCGATTATCCCTATTCAGCCCATAGAGATCGATTGCAAATTGAACATAGCGTTTCTTCGGGACGTACTGGTAAAGAGTTGTTTCCTCTGTTGGCGTTTTTATTTTGTGTTTTACTCGGTTTTGAATCCTGGTTGTCCGACCGATTTTACAAAAACAATGCTTAAAGGCGTCTGACGGAAAGAATAGTATAGGATAAATCTTGTCCTATTTAGAGATTGGACGAACTCACACAACGAATTTAGGGGCTCAAAAACATGTTGTACATTCAAAAGGGACTCATTCATACTCCGCAAAAGGCAGAACCGTTTGTAGGGGATATAATAGTCAACGCAGGTAAAATTGTTCAAATTGGCAAGCATATCCCGGTTAAAGGCGATTGCGAAACGTTTAACGCGTCTGGATTGAACGTTTTCCCCGGATTTATCGACGCTCATAGTCATCTGGGAACCTTTGGAACGGGAATCGGCTTTGAAGGAGAAGACGCCAACGAGATGAACGATATAATCACGCCGCAACTTCGCGCGATAGATTGTATTAATCCGTTTGACGACAGTTTTGCCGCCGCACGAAAAAGCGGAGTTACTACCGTTGGAACCGGTCCAGGGAGCGCAAACGTACTCGGAGGAACCTTTGCGGCGATAAAAACCGCCGGTATTCGGATTGACGATATGATCGTAAAAAATCCGGTGGCTCTCAAATGCGCTTTCGGGGAAAATCCAAAACGATGTTATAAAGACAAATGCGCTTATTCTCGCATGACAACCGCCGCTTTACTGCGCGAAACGTTGTTTATGGCGAAAGAATACATGCTCCGTTGCGAAGCGGCGGGCAACGATATTTCCAAACGTCCGCCCTTTAATCTAAAATATGAATCGTTGATTCCTGTTCTGAAAAAACAGATACCGTTAAAAGCTCACGTCCATCAAGCCAACGATATTTTTACCGCGTTAAGAATCGCTCAGGAGTTCGACCTCAATATTACGCTCGAACACGTAACCGAGGGACATTTAATTGCGGACTATTTAGCTCAGCAAAACGTTCCGTTGGCTATCGGTCCGACGCTGACTTTTTCCTGTAAATATGAATTGCGTAATAAAACATGGGAAACGCCGGCAATTTTAGCCAAAGCGGGCTGCAAAATATCGATTATTACCGATTCCCCGGTTATTCCGCAGGAATATTTACCGTTGTGTGCTGGAATGGCGATAAAAGCGGGATTAAATCCGTGGGAGGCTTTGGCGGCAATTACCCTCAATCCTGCAATTCATTTGGGCATTGAAGATACTGTTGGGTCGATTGAAGTTGGAAAAGACGCAGATTTGGTAATTACCAGCGGAAGTCCATTTGAAATTGCCTCGGAAATTAAAGCGGTATTTATTAACGGAGAAATGATATAAATGAAATATTTACAGATTGTTTTGCTCGGACTTGTCCTTGGTTTAACCGAATTGGTTGCTGCACAAAACTATACTGTCGAATTTGCCAGCGGTAAAACTGAACACGATGTTAAAATCCTTCAGAAGAAACCGGGAAAAATTGAGAAAACGTATTCTTCAATTTCCTTGGTCAATAGTCTCGGTAAGCAAAAAGCGTTTGGAGCGGCGGGTATCAAGTCTATTTCTCAAGACGATACGGTTGTTTTGGAGTATAACGCTCAGCTGAAAGGCTTGGTCGCTCCGCAGGACAAGGCGGAATTGT
>CAYZMZ010000028.1:0-1378 GCA_964479655.1 uncultured Planctomycetaceae bacterium | reverse complement strand
AGGCGTTGCCTGACGACAGCAAGAAAGCGGTTAGCAATCCGGGAACTGCAAAAAAACCGGCGGTCCCCGCTAAAAAATCGACGTCCAACTCCAAAGAATCGGTCGAAGAAGTACCGGATCCCAACGATCCTTACGCCAAGTTATCCGATATGAGTATTCCTTACATGCAGCGTCGGATGTTGGCAGCCGAAATCGAAAGTAAAACCGGTGTTTTACCTTGGGTCGAACTTGGCTCGGAAGAATACGTAAAGCGTTTGGACGAACAAAAGGAACTGGTTAAAAGCTACCAATCGACGTTCCCTGCTCTGAAATGCTATGAAACCCGCTATTTTCTGTTTGCCTCCGACGCTCCGCCGGCTGTTTACAAGGAAATTATTAGCGTTTTAGATAACATGTACTCGCTTTTATGCGTTAATTTTGGAATTCCCAAAGTTGACATAGAACCCGAAGTCAAGCCCGAAAGTACAAATTCGACTACCGATTCGACTGCCGATTCAAAAACTGATTTAACCGCCGATTCGGCTACCGATTCAACGGTCAATCCAGCAACCCGTTCAACGTCCGTTAAAAAAACTGCCAGACCGGCTAACGCAAAAAAAGAATGGAAAAATATATGGCAGGCAAAATGTATTGTTGTGGTTTTTATGAACAACGCCGATTTTAATCGATTTGAACAGCTGAATTTCGGAGCTGCTCCGCCTGAGCATGTACTCGGATTATGCCATCAAAGAACCGACGGGCGAGTTGTTATCTCTTGCAAAGCCGATAAAAACAAATTTGATTTTTATGGAACACTTGTCCATGAAACGACGCATGGATTTACCTTCATGCACAAAGCCGCCATGCCGTTACCCAACTGGTTAAACGAAGGAATTTCCGATTGGTGCGCCGGCGTTATCGTCAAAGGCGGAACAAATGTTGTCAATAAACAAAGGGCTGCGGTTGCTGTTATGCGTCAAAAGGGGTCTTTGGAAGGTATTTTCTTCCGCGATAGAATTGATGCCTGGCAATACGGAGCTGCGTCTTTGATGGTTGATTTGCTGCTTAAAACGAACGCCAAAAATTTTATTCATTTAATAAACGACATCAAAGAGGGAAAAGACCCCCAGCAAGCCCTTCAAAAGAATTACAACGTTAATTTTGAGACTTTTGCCCGCGCTTTGGGACAAACCTGCGGCTGCCGAAATCTCAGACCGTAAACAAATCAAATTTTATGGAAATACTTCGGTTTTTTTCCTGAGATACTTTGGGATTATTTTCCCTGAAATGCTTCGGTTATTTTTGCGGAGATACTTTGGGATTATTTTTCCTGAAATACTTCGGTTATTTTTCCTGAAATACTTCGGTTATTTTTCCTGAAATACTTCGGTTATTTTTC
>CAYZMZ010000027.1:11114-15083 GCA_964479655.1 uncultured Planctomycetaceae bacterium | reverse complement strand
GCGTATTCAAACGAAAAGGGTTTAGTCCGATTTTTTCCCGCTCGGTAATAAAACCTAAAAAATACTCAAGTTTCAGGGCGATTTTTACCGAACGGGAATATACGACGACTACTTGAGGGTTGTACGCTTCGCCTTCTTTTCTCTAAAAAAGAATATTCCCGAAAAAGTCTGCTTAAAATCGATAAAATAGGTAAATTCTGTTCTCTGATTCCGCGAAAAGGGGACTGCGAAAAATTATTTTGTCGTAATAGATTCTATTTTTGAACCGAATAAACGATTTTAACGTAGTAATCTGTAACAATAAAATTTGTTACATTCGACCTTGGATTAATATGGGTATTAATACTATGGCTACCTGAACTTTCCCTCGACGCCGTTTTGATTTCGCCCCCGTATGAATTAAAGTTCCCCGGTTTTACCGATCATGGCGACGTGAAACGGCTGTTTTGTGATAATATAAGCCGTGAAATTTCAAGTGGAATCAGTATATCAAGTCGATGTATTTTTTTCAATCTTAGCACAAAGGAATTTAAGAATGAAAGTGTTTTTTGCAACGGCAA
This sequence comes from uncultured Planctomycetaceae bacterium, assembly GCA_964479655.1. GTDB lineage: Bacteria > Planctomycetota > Planctomycetia > Pirellulales > Thermoguttaceae > RUG11551. The sequence goes on along the minus strand of CAYZMZ010000027.1, from coordinate 14,523 downwards.
CCGCTATAATTACAGCGGTTTTTGGTTTTGCTTTTGTAAATGCCGAATCTATCATAGCTTCAGAAACAGAAACGACAGAATCTATTGTCGAAAATGCGGTATCGGATGCCGCTCCTGCGATGGAAAAGGCGTCTGAAGCGGTTAAAAGCGCGGTATCTGAAGCCGTGCCGGCGACGGAAGAAGCCGCCGCCGCTGAGAAACTTCCTTCCGTTGAAATCCCCGATGTAGCGGCTCCGGCGGTAGAACAAGCGGCTTCGGAAGCTCCTAAAGCAACCAGCGGACTGCCTGCTCCGGCGGTTGAAGTTCCGGCTGAACCGGGTGCCCCAGAACCGGCAATAGAAACGGTTCCCGCCCCTGTTTCGTCTGTTGCAACCGAAGGAACTCCCGCCGCAGATTCCAACGGTCGTTTTGTAATCGGTATTGAAACAACCCTGATTCCGGCTCCGGTTCGCGCTCAGGTTCAAATTCCCGAAAATATCGGTTTGTTTGTCTATAATGTTGTGCCAGAAGGTCCGGCAGGAAAAGCGGGTATCAAGCAATTCGATATTTTAGCCGCGCTTAACGGTACGCCTTTAACGTCCAACGAGCAGTTGATTGAATCGCTCCAGAAGACGCAGGCGAATCCGCAAACGCTTACCATTTTGCGAGCGGGTAAAGAGTTACACTTAACGATAGTTCCGGAAAAACGAGCGTTTAAGAGATTCGGCGGCTTTGCTCCGGCGGCAACAATAGGGTTCCCGACACCGGGGGCTTTTGCGGGCAGACCGGGTATTCCCAGCGCAGACCCCGCCTACGCTCCGGCAGTTGAAGACGATTTCGGATTTATGGACGAAAATATGCGTCGGGTGATGAATATGCAGCGGCGTCAGATGGAACAGATGCGTCTGCGTCTGGAACGGATGGAAAAGTTTTTCAAGCAGGATTTCCGTCCCAATCCTGGCAATGTCCCCGCTCCAGCAATCAACGCTGATCCAAACGTTCAGACCAATTCATTTTCCATGCAATATGAAAAACAAAACGATCAGCCTGCTGTAATGACTATCGACGACAACGGCAAGCAGTACAAGGTAGACGAAAATAGCGTCGATCAGCTGCCTGAAAACGTCAGATCCCGAATTCGGATTATTCGTCAGTAAGTTTTGTAGTAGAATCCCGCGCCCGGTTCTAAAATGAGATGGAATCGGTAAAAAGGGGAGGTATAATATAAAAGGTCGTCAGTTTGCTGGCGGCCTATTTTTTTTAATTCTGAAATAATTTTAAAAATAGTATGAACTTTTCTTTGGGATAATCGTACTAAAGTGTATAAGTGACAGGAATGAATTATTTGTCGTAACTGTTTTATTTTAATCAGGTTATAATAAATTGCGTTTATTCCGTTTGAGTTTTCCGTTATTGAATGCGAAAAGTGGCATTTATGAAAAAGTTCCTTAGAAAAAATCAAGCAGTCATAGTATAAAGGACGAAAAACTCAAGTAATCATATTATAAGTCAGCAAAAATTTGAAAATGTTAGAATGGGTAATTGTGCAAGAGGCAAATTGCTCTTTCCTTAAAATTCAAATTGTGCTATAATCGGACAAGCCTGAGTTGGTTCAAACCGATTTTACAACCGTCAGGCTTTTAGACATGGAAGTCAGAACCGTGCTTCGGCACGTCTGTGTTCCGAAATAATTACCCTTTGCCTTAATAAATGAGGTGTAGTCATGCAGATCAATGGAATGAACCCCCTGTTTGGAACGCAACACGTTAATCCGTCCGTTCAGACTCAATCAACAACGTCCGCACATAGCGTTTCGGAATCGAAAAATGCCAATTCGGTTCAGGACGAAGTCCGCTTGAATAACGCTCCCGCGTCAGACGTAAACGGTGTTTCCGCCTCCCATTGCGTGGAAGATACCTCCGATATTCGCCTGGATTTAGTCAATAGAATCCGCGCGGAAATTGCGGCTGGAACCTACGAAACAGAAGAGAAACTGGATATTGCCCTCAGCCGAATGCTGAACGCTATCCAAAATAATTAAATAATTAAGAATAATTTACTGCAACCGTACCAAAACGGTCTTTGTGATTTCGCTGATAAATCTGTAAATATTGTTTAAACAAAAATAGCAAAGTTGTCGTTTTTCGGCTTCTTTGCTTTTTTTGTTTGGATTTTTCTGGAATTGTAGTCTATAATAATATTATTGTCAAAGCATATCGAAAGTATTATTATAAGGCAATAGGATAATACAGATAAGCGATTGAATTGATTTATTAACTTGCATCCACTTGAATTTTTCGGTATGTATTTTCATAAACCAGTCGTTTCATTTCGCCTCCATCAATAAAACAAAGGGATTGTTTTATTCTGTTCGGGCGAAATCAAAAACGATGTTAAGAGGAAAATTCAAGTAGTCATAGTATAAATTGCAAAATAGTCAGAAAAAACGAAGTAATAATATCGATGGACGATTTAGAATTATATAATAAACTTAAAGCTGAAATTCGTCATCATGATCAGCTGTACTATATTCAGGCGCAGCCGGAAATTTTGGATCACGAATACGATGCTTTGATGCGGCAGCTGAAAGACCTTGAACGTCAGCATCCCGATTGGATTTCCGCAGACAGTCCCAGTCAGGTTGTCGGCGGGGTGTATCCGTCGTCTGAACGTACCGCCAATTCTCCTCGAGAAGTTCAGGAATCGTTGTTTGGGGAGGAAATTCCCGTACCGACCAAGCCGAAAAAGGTTCGGGGCAAGGCGGCTCCCGTTCTGCCAAAGTCATCTCAGGATAAACTCAATCGAGTGGTTCATGCGGTTCCGATGTTATCAATAGATAACACTTATTCTTTGGGAGAATTGGATCAATGGGCGATTAAAACGCAAAAATATCTTTCTGAAAGAACGTCCGATGATAAAATCGAGTGGGTCGTTGAGCCGAAAATTGACGGCGTTTCCGGCTCGCTGATATATCAAAATAAAATTTTATCCAAAATGATAACCCGAGGCAACGGCGTAGAAGGGGACGACGATTCCGCTAATTCGTGCATGTTGACAAATGTTCCCAAGCAGCTGGGCGTCTGTTGTAATTCTGCGCCATCAGAGGGGGAACTGCCTCCTGAAATCGTGCCGGATTTGCCCTCGATTGAAGTCCGGGGCGAAATATTTATGACCAACGAAAATCTGGTCGAATTGAATTTGATTCGGGAATCGGAATCCGAACCGCCGTACGCCAATACGCGCAATTTAACCTCCGGTTCCATCGCTTTGGGCTACGACGATACCGGACAGGATATTTTGTCCATCGATCCGGAATCTATCGAAAATATTTCCGATAGAAATAAGCTGATCAAAGATCAAAGTAAAATCCGTCTGGAGCGAAGCCGCCGAAAACTGGGCTTTTACTGCCATAGCGTGGGGTCTACAGAGG
>CAYZMZ010000027.1:0-11104 GCA_964479655.1 uncultured Planctomycetaceae bacterium | reverse complement strand
AAAAACACACATGGAATTTTTGCGCCTGGTTCAATCCTGGGGATTGCAGCCAACTCCGATGGCGGCTGTATTGAGTTCTTTTGAACAGGTGAAACGTCATTGCGAAATGATGATCGAGCATCTGGACGAAATGGAGGTTGAGGTAGACGGCTTGGTAATAAAAGTCAACTCGTTGGCGCAGCGGGAAATTTTAGGAACGACCGCTAAATCCCCGCGCTGGGTAATCGCCTATAAATTTCAAAAATACGAGGCTCCGACTACCGTTTTGGCAATTCGCGTTCAGGTGGGAAAAAACGGAACGATTACTCCTGTCGCCGACGTTACGCCGGTTGAAATTGCTGGAACTACGGTTAGCCGCGCCAGTCTGCATAACTTCGATCAAATCAAGGAAAAGGATATTCGTATTGGTGATACAATTATTATGGAAAAGGCGGGCAAGATAATTCCCCATGTCGTTCGGGTGGAAAAGCATCTTCGTCGGGACGACGTTCCGCTTCCTGTTTATCAGCCGCCGGAACTTTGTCCCGATTGCAATTCCCTGCTGGTTCATGATTCGGATACGGTATATCTGCGCTGCGTTAATCCAGATTGTCCCGCGCAGTTAAAGGAAAAAATCCGCTATTATGCCAGTCGGTCTGCGATGGATATTTCCGGCTTGGGAGATAAAAACATCGAACTGCTGGTCGATAATAATCTGATTAAAACGTTCACGGATATATATAGACTAAAAGACAAACGTGAACAGATGGTACAATTGTTTTATCAGCCCTCGGCTGCGGAGTTGGAAAAGGCGAATAAATCTGGTCGTTCTTGGAGTCCGAAATCGACGGCGGCGATTGATAATTTGCTCCGGGCAATCAAATCAAGCAAGAGACGGAGTTTATCGCTGTTGCTAAACGGACTTTCCATTGAGCATGTCGGAGCCAGAACGGCGACGATAATTACACGGCATTTTCGTACCGCCGCCGCCTTGATTCAGGCGGGTGAATCCGATATTTGCGCAATCAACGAAATCGGTCCGATTATCGCGTCGTCCGTCTGGAATTTTTTCCATCTGCCCGACGGAAGCCTTGCTCACGGTGCCGTTATTTTGCAAGAGCTGATTGAACTGGGCGTAACCAATCCCCTTGGTTCGGATGGAGTTTTATTGGGTTCTTTGGAATCGGAAGAAAATTTAGCTGGGGATTACGATTCGGAATCGGACGACGACTTCGTTTCGGCAGGCGATTCTGTTTCGGCAGATGATTTTGTTCCTGCAGATGATTCTGGGAGGGCGTTTTCTCAATACGATCTACCAGAGTCGGAGCGGCGAAAGTTTGACGGTATGACCATCGTAGTAACCGGCTCACTGAAAAAATATACCCGTATTGAAGTCGAACGGCTCATTGAATCTTTGGGCGGTCGTCCGTCATCATCGGTATCCAAAAAAACCTCTTTTGTGTTGGCGGGAACCGACGGGGGAAGCAAACTCAAAAAAGCCGAACAACTTGGCGTTCGGATTATATCGGAAGAACAATTTGAAGATATGCTTGACCACGAAGTTCCCTTTTGAAAGCTGGTAATATCGGCGTAAAATCTGATTAGTAGAAGCGGAGAGAATAGAATTCCTTTGTTCAGTTCCAGGTTAAAGTACGGGAATATTGAAAATATTTTTCCAAAAACTGCTATAAAATGAAATTATATGCAAATAATATCTTTTTTAGAGAAAATGACGCAAATTCACAAAAATCTATTGACAAATGCGTCATTTTGTGGTATAATTAGCAAATGAGAGTAGAATGATAAACCGAGAAAACTTTTAGGAGATAACAAATACGACACTCATACCCCAATTTTTATCGCTCCAATCCAAACCACTCCTCCATATTATTCGGTTTTACGTTGGTGGAATTGCTGGTAGTAATAGCTATTATCGGTACGCTGGTAGGATTGTTGTTGCCGGCGGTACAGTCGGCGCGTGAATCAGCACGTCGAATGCGATGTACAAATAACCTCAAACAAATCAGTTTGGCGGTTCACAATTATGAATCTGCCTATACTCGGTATTGTACCGGTTCTTACGGATACATAGATAACGAATCCAAACCGGAACCGTGGATGCGTCGAAGCTGGTATTTTCATATTTTACCTTATATCGAACAACAGCCTCTTTACGATCTTTATAACGAGCATTATCAGCGTCCCGTAGTTCGGGGAACGCATGACTATACAAATCTTCCCGCTAAAACTACGATTGTTGCTACGTTGATGTGTCCAGACGACCAAAATAATCCCAAAGTACATAACGGTTCCAATGCCGGAAATCAGCAAGGATTTCATGGAAATTATGTGGGCAATGGAGGGAATAATTATTTTAACGTTGACGCTAACGGCAACTATGTGCTGGAAGAATGCATGAATCTCAACGGAATATTTCCTCCGTTGAAGGCGATTCGAAGTTCAGAAGTTTCCGACGGAACAAGTAATACGCTTATGTTCAGTGAAATACGGCTGGTTCCAGACGGAGCCATGGGAACAGGAGGCGAAGATATTCGCGGACGATTGCTCAATTGCCGTCATACAGGCGCGTTGTTTTCTACGCTCTATTCGCCCAATACAACTCAGCCAGACCGGCATAATTACTGTATTTCTACTTTATATGCGCCCTGTACAAGAACGACCAATAAAAATCTGGTTTCCGCCCGTTCCTATCATGGCGGCAGCGGCGTATGCATTTCCTTCTGCGATGGGTCGGTAAATTTCGCTCCCAATAATATTGATGTTGAAATTTTTCATGCAATAGGAAGCCGCAACGGAATGGAAGAAATAGACGTAAATTTCTAACAAGGAAAGAATCAATCACATGAAATCATTTATTTTATCGTTCGCAAAGAGAAATGTATTGTTTTGTTCTGGTAGTATTGTTTTGCTGATTTGTCTTTTTTGTGCCGGCTGCGGTTCATCAGAACGAAAGTACACGATAGAGGGTTCCGTTTCGTATGCAGGAGAAATGGTTCAGGAAGGTACAATTTCTTTTGTCCCGGCAGACAGTAAAAAATTCCCGGAGGGCGCAACGATTGTCAACGGAAAGTACTCTTGCCAAGCTCGCCCGGGAATAAATACGGTTCAAATTACCGGTTCAAAACCCAATCCCAAAGAAGCTTTCAACGGTATTGTTCCGTGGACTGATTTTATTCCCGAAAAATACGGAGCGAAATCGGAATTAACGGTCGAAGTCAAAGGAAATCAAACCGAAAATTTTGATCTGAAATAGCCCCGATAAAGAAAAAGTCTTTTTTCTGTAATTATACGCGTTTCACTTGACTTTTTCCGGTTTGTATAACAAAGTGCAGTCGTTTCATTTCGTCCCCCTCAATAAAACAAAGGGTTGTTTTATTGAGGGGGGCGGAAATCAAAACAACGTCAAGAGAAAAAACCGGTAGTCATAGTTTATTTTCCGGCGGAAAGGTTACGGTAATTCTATCGGTTGCCGATTTCCCGCCGGTAGCCGAAAGAGTCCTGCGGTTACTTTGTAAAACGGTTGTTTGGGTCTGAGGTTACTCTGGAAGACGGTCGTTTGGGTCTGCGGTTACTCTGGAAAGCAAGCAGACTGTCCAGCAGGGCGGAGGGAGGGACGGATGCGATGTCTAGCGGAACATAAATATCAGTTTTTTGTAGTATAAAGCGGAAAATTCAAAAAAAATCCATTTTTCTGCGAACCAATACTGTCTTTTATCCCTATAATAAAAAAGGTTCTGGTATAAGGGAACTGCTGGTAATTCAGCTTTGCGTTCCGTTGATTCTGTTTTTCGCCGGTTTTAGGGCGAAAAGTTACTCGTATCGCTAAATATGAGGGCTTTTCTTCTCTGTGCAGGCGAAAAATTTACTTGACTGACCGCTGAACGAATTTTGGAAGTTTCCTAAACTGATTCAAGCCGCATTTTTCCAGACGGTTTCCAGATTGTTAAAGGTACAATCGGGCGTTTTATACTACGACTACTTGATTTTTCCTATTGCCGCCGTTTTGATTTCGCCGTCGTATGAATAGAAACGTAATCAAGGCGAAATGAAACGGCTGTTTTACGATAATATAAGCCGAAAAATTGCAAGTGGAGCCAAGTGTATTATTTTAAGGTATTTCAAAAATAGGTATATTGCGTTTGAAATATCGTGAAGTCAATCGAAGTCGCAGGAAGAATTTTACGAATCAGGATAAACAGTTTATTTTTAACAGGAAATCAATATGAGTTTCGACATTCAAACCATCAATCAGCAAGTCGCGCAGCAGGCAGAAAAGCTCAGTCGGCTTCGTCAGGAAATTAGTAAAGTTCTTATCGGACAAAAAAATATGGTAGATCGCTTGCTGATCGGTCTGCTTACCGGCGGTCATATTCTTTTGGAAGGCGTGCCTGGACTGGCTAAAACAACGGCGATTAAAGCTCTCGCCGAATCGTTAAGCACTCAATTTAAACGAATCCAGTTTACGCCCGATTTATTGCCGGCTGACTTGCTGGGAACGATGATTTATATTCCCGGAACGGGCGAGTTTCAAACGCGAAAAGGTCCGATTTTCTCGAATTTTATTTTGGCTGATGAAATAAACCGTGCCCCGTCCAAGGTTCAATCCGCTTTGCTGGAAGCGATGCAGGAAAAACAGGTTACTATCGGAGATTCTACCTATAAGCTGGATGAGTTGTTTTTGGTTATGGCGACGCAAAACCCCATCGAACAGGAAGGTACGTATCCTCTGCCCGAGGCGCAGGTAGACCGATTCATGCTGAAAGTTAAAATCACGTATCCTCAAAGCGACGAAGAGTTGCAGGTTCTCAATCAGGCTCTCGGAACGGTTATACCAACGATTACGCCCGTTCTTTCGGAAAAAGAAATTCTGGAAATGCGTTCGACCGTTCAAATGGTTTATATCGACGATCAAATTAAGAAATACGTTTTGTCGCTGGTTCAGGCAACGCGTCATCCGGAACAGTTTGATTTGAAAAAGCTCAAAACACTTATCGATTACGGGGCGTCTCCCCGTGCGACGATATTTTTGGCTCAAGCCGCTCGCGCAGCCGCCTTTTTGGCAGGACGCGGTTTTGTTACCCCTCAAGACGTAAAAGATATTGCCTACGATGTTTTGCGGCATCGCGTAATTCCGACTTATGAAGCGGAGGCGGAGGGATTAACGTCCGAAAATATAATTGATTCGATTTTACAGGCAATTCCGGTTCCGTAAAATCTGGCTTGAGTAAAATATATGATCGATATGTACATTTGTTTATGGTGTAAAATATGGTATTAGCAACAAATCCAGCAGTAGAATCAGCTGCCCGCGTTCGACGATTGCAAATTATCGCCAATCGCCGGGTTGATGATTTATTGGCAGGACAGTATAAAAGCGTATTCCGCGGGCGCGGTATGGAGTTCGACGAGGTTCGGCAGTATCAGCCCGGAGACGATATTCGAGATATAGACTGGAACGTAACCGCCCGAACGGGAGAGCCGTTTATCAAGCGTTTTTGCGAAGAACGCGAACTGACGATTATGTTTCTGGTTGATATTTCCGCCTCTGGAATGTTCGGTTCGGGTGATAAATCCAAGCTGGATGAAATGACGGAAATGGCGTCTGTACTTATGTTCTCCGCTTTGAAAAATAACGATAAAATCGGTATGATTACTTTTGCCGATAAGGTTATCGATTACTATCCGCCCCGAAAAGGGAAATCGCATGCGTTATCGTTAATTCAGAATTTGGTTACTCTCCAGCCGGTTCGCCGTCCAACGAATTTAACGCAGGCGTTGGAATTTATGACCAAGGTCTTAAAGCGTCGTTCGGTTGCCTTTTTGATTTCCGATTTAGACGGCGAATTGTCGCAGAAAGTACTTACGGTCTGCAATCGGCGTCATGATTTGGTGGCCTTGCGGGTCAACGATACGCGGGAATACGAGCTTCCCGACGTCGGTTTTGTTACTTTGGAAGATGCTGAAACGGGTCAGCAGATAGAACTGGATTCGCGGCATCCGATCGTTCGGAAATTGTTCGCGCAAAATGCGCAGGCAGCCGACGAAAATATCCGCAATACCCTTAAACGATCCAAAGTCGATCAGCTTAACCTAACTACGCAGTCCGACTGCGTTGAACAATTACGCCGGTTTTTCGATATGAGAGAACGTCGATTCAGATAAATATTCATCATGATTATACGTATATTATTACTCATTTTGCTATCCTGCCCCTTGCTGGCTAGCGGTCAGACTGTATCGGCAAACGACAAACCGGTTTTGGCTGATAACAAAGCGGTTGCAAACGACAAGACGATTACAAACGTTCAGCCTGCGGCTGCAATCGACAAAGCGAATGCAAACAACAAGGCGGCTACAATCGACAAAGCGGTTAGTTCAAAGCCGAAATCAGAAAGTACTGTCGATAATTCTTCTGATACAATTGTTCTGGTGTCTATTAATACCGCCGTTGAGCCGAAAGGAGCGATTACTCTTGCCGACGATATTGAATTGACGCTTACAATTCATGTACAACGCGGTGTTCAGCTATCGCCTGTTACTCCGCCCGCCGCGTGGGGAGCCTGGCAGGTTGTCGGTACTCAGATGGAGCAAAGCAGTCCTGATATTCACGTATTAAAGATTGTTCTGCGTCCTTCCAAACTAGGCAGTTTAACGATTCCCGCTTGGCCGATTTACTTTACGGATGATCTTAAGCGACCGGGTTGCTGCGAATCGAAAGAAATTGTTATCGAGGTAAAATCCAATATTGCGTCCGATGATATGACCTTAAACGGATTGCAGTCGAATAGTAAATTGCTGGCGATAAAACATCGACTTATTCCGATTATTATGATTCTGCTTGCTTTGTTGGTTGTCAGCGTATTGGTTTGGTCGGCATTGCATAAAAGACGCAAAGAGCATTTGAAAGCGACTGTCCAAACGCCGCAACAATGGGCGGCGGAGCAATTGCAAAAGTTGCTTGAATCCAATTTGGCTCAACAGGATGTTAAGCAGTTTTATATCAAGCTGACGTTGATTGTACGTCATTTTATCGAACAAACTACGCTTATAAATGCACCGGAATTAACGACGGAGGAGTTTCTCCATAAAATTAGTAGCGGTCAGGTTTTTTCCGATGTTGAAAGAATGAAGTTGAAACAGTTTTTGGAACAGGCTGACATGGTAAAGTTCGCTAAATACGAGCCGGGCGAGGCGAGTCTTCGTTCGGCAGTCCATTCGGCGGAGGTTTTTATCGGAATTGTCAGCGACTCAGAAGAAACATAACGGCTGTTTTATGGTAATATTAGCCGGAAAATTTCAAGTGGAACCCGTATAAGGTCTGTAGACTTGATAGAATATAATATAGATATACATATATACAGATATAGAAAATGAGTTTTGAATTTTATTCGCCTTTATGGCTTTTACTGCTGATTCCGTGGACGATAGCCTCCTGGCCTTTTGGGCAGTTGCTGTCCAACCGATTGTTTCGGTCTAATCGGCACGCGATTCTGTTTTCGGATGTTTCGGCTTTGCGAAAATTGCCGATTTCGTTTGCGCAGCGAATTAAGCGGATACTGCCCTTTATTCTGTTTTTAAGCGGGGTGTTGGCAATTCTCGCCTTGTCCCGACCGCGGCAGGGAGAGGAAGAGTTTCGCGTTCAAACGGAGGGAATTGCCATGGAAATGGTAGTAGACCGCAGCGGTTCAATGCAAGCGATGGATTTTTCTATCGCGGGAAAACGCGTGAATCGATTAGAGGCGATTAAAGACGTTTTCAAACGATTTGTTCGCGGAGACGGCGATTTGAAAGGACGTCCGGATGATAATATAGGGCTTATTTCTTTCGGCGGTTACGCGGAAGATAGATGCCCTTTGACGTTGGATCACGACGCTCTGATTAATATTCTGGACGAGGTAAAAATCGCGCGGCCTATTTTCGATCAGCGCGGACGTATTATCAATCAATCGTTAATTCAGGAAGAAATGCAGACGGCAATTGGCGACGCCTTGGCACAGGGCGTTGAGCGGCTGAAAAATATCGATGCTAAAAGCAAAGTGATGATTTTTCTTTCTGACGGCGAGCAAACCGCCGGGGCGCTGACTCCAGAACAGGGGGCGGCGTTAGCCAAAAAATACGGAATAAAAGTTTACTGTATCGGTATCGGTTCTACCGGACTGGCTCCGTTCCCGATGGAATTGCCCGACGGCAGAACGGTTTTGCAATCTCAGGCCGTCCGGCTGGATGAACAAGCGTTGATAAAAATCGCTAAAACAACCGGCGGAATGTATTTCAACGCCAAGTCGACCGATGCGTTGTTAAAAGTCTACGAAGTTATTGATAAACTTGAGAAAACCAAGATAGAAGGACAAATCTACACGCATTATAAAGAATGGTACCCGCTTCCTTTATGGAGCGCGTTAGGCTTGCTTTTATTTTGGATATTATTAACAACTACGCGATTTCGCTCGTTGCCCTAAAAATAATAAAGATGAATAAATAAACATATAGAACAGAATTATGAATTGGGAACAACCTCAATATTTAACGTTGATTTGGATACTGCCGTTTATAGCCGGTCTGGCGATTTATGCCTGGCGGCGGAGAAAACGGGCGTTGGGAAATTTTATTTCCGGAACGATTCAGAATAAACTGGCTCCAACGCTTTCTCCGGGAAAATACGGTATAAAAATACTGTGTTTGATGCTTGCTGTCGCCTTTTTTATTATCGCCTTGGCTCGTCCGCGATTTGGCGTTTACTTTGAGCAAGTTCATCGACGCGGAGCGGATTTATTCGTTTTGCTGGATGTTTCCCGTTCCATGGATGCGCAAGACGTTAAACCCAGTCGTTTGGAAAAAGCCAAAGCCGATTGTATCGATTTGTTAAAAGTCCTCGGCGGAAACAGGGCCGGTTTAATTGTATTTGCGGGAAAACCGATTGTTAAAGTTCCGTTGACCGTAGATCAGGGATTTTTCAAAACTGTACTTTCAGAAATCAATACACAATCCGCGCCGCGCGGCGGAACTCTTATGGGAGACGCCATCCGAATGGCGATTCAATCCATGCCGCCTCGCGCAGACAGGGATCAGGCGATTTTACTGATTACCGACGGCGAAGACCATCAATCGCTTCCGATTCAGGCGGCGGCGGATGCGGCGGAGAAAAAAATCCGGGTTTTTACCATGTCAATCGGAGACGCGAAAGAAGGAGCCAGAATCCCGGTTATGGAGGGAGCTAATAAGTCTTTCCTGAAAGATAAAAACGGACAGGAAATATTCAGCAAAGCGGATGAATCGTTGTTGACTCAAATCGCGCAGGCAGGAAACGGGGTTTATATTCCCGCGGGAACTAAAACCTACGACTTGGGTGCGGTGTACAAAAAGAATTTAGCGTCCCTGAATCGTTCAACAGACGATATTCAGCAACGAACCCGGTATCGGGAACAATATCAATGGTTTTTAGCGGCAGGGATTTTGTTTTTGATTCTGTTTGTTTCTATTTCTGATTTTCAAAACAGAAAACGGGACGAGAAAACTATATGAAACGATATATATTTACAATACTAATATTTTGTTTATGCGCTTTTCCTGCTGCGTCGTTTGCCGACAAGCCGGATAAGATGCCCTCTGTTTCTGATGCCGAAAAGGACTATAACAACGGTAATTACAAGCAGGCGGCGGAAAAATTCGGTCTGCTTGTTAAAAAGCAATTGCTGACCGGCAAAACAGACAAGGCGAAAAAAACGCTGTTAAAATTGCAGTATAACTTGGCGCGGGCTTTGGATAAAGCCGGTCAATGGGAAAAAGCTCAAGAGGTTTATTTGATTGTTGCGGGAAATCAGGACGAATCGGTTGCGCTGCCGGCGAAATTCGATTTAGCCTGTTTGTACGCTCAACAAGCCAATAAAACCGCAGGCGATAATCCGCTGCTGTTGGACTCGGAAAACAGAAAGAAAGTCGAGCTGAATCTCAACAAGGCTATCGATCAATGGCGAATTGTACTCAAATTGAAGCCGGATTATCCTGAAGCGGCGTCTAAAATCGAACGCGCCCGCGTTGTACTGGAAAATTGGAAAAAAGCTTGGGACGAGGCGGATTTTAAAAAGACTGCTGAAAAACAACAGCTCCTGGATTTTGTTCAGGATATTGAATCCGATGTTGTCGCGTCGATGGATAAAACTGTTCAGTTGGGAACGCAGCCGGATTCTCTGAAAACGCGAGAAGATTTTTATCTGCTGGCAGACAGTCAATCAAAAATTACGCGAAAATTACCCGTTTTGAAAGAGAAAGTTCAGACGACTTTAGCCGCCATGCAAGCGGGAAAACAAGGGAAATCGCCTTCTCCTGTTCAGGGAAATCAACAATCCGATACGCTTAAAGTGGTTTACGATTGGATTGATAAGGCGGGCGATTCTGTCGCGCAAACGGAAAAACAATTGTACAGTCGAAACGTCGATTCTTCGCTCAAACAGCAACAGGCTTCCGTTGAAAACCTCGATAAAATCTACGTGGCTGCCGTTCCGATGGAACCGATGATTAAGCGGGCTATTGAACAGCAGAAATCTATTATTGATGCAACAGAACAGAGAATCAAAAAGCTGGACGCAGCAAAGAAATCCGGTGAAAAACAAAGCGGCGGCAGTAATTCCCCCGATTCATTTAATTACGCGCAAAACGCCTGGAAGCAATCGATGATTACCTCTTGGGCGACGGCAATTGTCCCCAAAGCCAAAATTGAGAGCGGGCAATTACCTCCTGAATCGAAGGAACAAAAAAACAATCCTAGAATTTTGGACAAGGCGGTAAATTTACAAGATGCGATTGATGCCTTGCAGCATCCAGAAAATAAAGCGGCGGCCGCTGATTCAACCAATCCGCAAGACCAGCAAGTACAACGGATGAGAAATATGTACAAAAAAGCGTTGGATTTAGGTCCGCAGATTCCGGATTTGTCGCGCACCGCATCGGAAAAGCTTTCTCAGAGAAAGCCCAAAGCCTCGTTGAAATCGCAGCGGGAAACGCTCAAACTGCTGGAAGAGATTCTCAAAGATGATCAACAGCAGAGTCAGGACAAGCAGAATCAGGATAAGCAAAATCAGGATAAGCAGAATCAGGATAAGCAGAA
>CAYZMZ010000026.1:13867-15299 GCA_964479655.1 uncultured Planctomycetaceae bacterium | reverse complement strand
CGGCAGCGATATTGTGCAAAATTCTCCGGAATTGCCCCAAATTACGTCAAGTAATCAAGCTGAACCCAGTTTACCGACCTTGAATCAGACGGAGGAAGCCCGTTTGCCGGGGGGAGCGGAACCGACTCTTCCTGCAATGCCTGAAGCGGTTGAACCGTCTACCGAAACGTCTATAGATGGCAAGCCTGTTGTCGAAGATAAACCTGCTACTGAAAGCAAGTCTGCGGTTACAAAAACAACGGAGAATAAAATCTCCGATTCCAGCAATTTTAGCTTGCCGGAAGGTCCAGTTATTCCAGATGACTCCAATTTACCGGAAGCCCCTGTTTTGGAAGATGCGGTTGTTTTACCAACGGTAGAGTCAGCCAAGACGGCTGGAGAATCAGAAAAGACGGCGGATTCCCCAAGGGTGGGTGCTAAGCCTGCGGATTCTTCCGTTTGTCATGTATTACAGCCCTCTTTTATTGCCTCAGAAGAGGGAAAGCCTTCCGATGTTAATCCCGATAGCAACAATCCGCTTGCTCCGTTGCCCCCGGGAGTTTTTTCAGATGTTAAAGTAGATAGTTTAGCTCAAGAGGACGTTCAATTTAGCGAACGAACCTTTATTCCGCGTTATGTTTTGGAACAGCGTCGAATGAAACTGGTCAAATCCAAACAGACCGCTCAATCGGCGACTGTTGCTAAAATTGCCCCGGTTAATCCGCCGGTAGCTGCGGGATTCAATAAGAATATATTAAAAAATTCGGATTTGAACGGTACTTTACCGAAGCCGTCCGATACCGCGATTTCCGATACTGCGATTTCCGATACCGCGATTGTAGATAATTCCGATGGTTTTAGTTTTGATCCGCAGGGAATTATGGATATTCGCAAGGCATTTTTGATTATTGGTGCCAATACGAAAACCGCGATTATGCTTTCGCCCAACGTCAACGGCGTTGTTAGCCGAAAAGCCCACTCGAAAAACGAAGCGGAATTTTTGGAACAGGTGCTCGACGGAACCGAATATTTTGTGAAATTCAGCGAAAAAATCGCCTATATTGGAAATCGAACAGATATAGAGAATCTGCGCGAAGATTTTGGGACGATTTCCCGAAAAGAATTCAGGCTCAAGCAGTCCGGACAGCCTATTTTGTCGTGGTTAATTATCCCGCAATTATCCAATACAGGCAAGATTGTATCTCAACGAACTGAAAACGGATTTGATTTTGTAGAAGTTGAAGATTATGTTGCCGGCTTGTATGAAATCGAACGGCTAATTCAATCGTATAACGAAATGAACGACACGTTGCAGGTTTATGCGGCTTCGTTGGAGTATAATTTACAACCTGGACAAGCGTTTACTTGGGATTCGGTAACTGATTCCGGTAAGATCAAGTATTTTCCAATTGACGGTATTACTGTCGAAAAGGCGATTACTCTCAATACCGAC
>CAYZMZ010000026.1:9576-13857 GCA_964479655.1 uncultured Planctomycetaceae bacterium | reverse complement strand
TTATTGGAGCATTTAGGAAAATTACCCGGTATTGTACCGTTGTCTATTACCGCGCAACCGCTTAATACCGAATATAAGGAAGTATCCGCCAAGTTATCGATAAAAATCGCACCCGATGAAAACTTCAAGGGAAATTGGGATATTCTCCCGGAACAAGTTGCGTTTAATGCGCAGTCCGATCAGCAGAACGTCAAGATTGTAACGGGGATTCCTCAATCCGATTCGACCAAGCCGGTAGAAGGCATGACGTTTGTTATTTCCCCCGATGAAATGTTGGTATTGGCTATTCCGTTGACAGTCAATCCCGTCGATAACGCCAAAGGATTCAGTGCAATAACGTCGATGCTGAAAAAGAAGCCCGCGCCATTGCAAAAGATGGTGTTGGTCGTCTTTGCGGTAGAGAAATCGGCTGCCGCGCTGCCTAAAACCGCGTTAAGTCCGAAAGGCAAGAAATTTTGGGCGGAGTTTTTCTTCGCCGCCTCGCAGCAGCTTAATCGAACGGATATAACTCCAGAGCAACAGGCTTTTTACGCCCGATTTTCCCAACAACTATCCTTAGCCGCAGTTTCGCAGGCTAGCGTAGTACGAGCTAGCGTACCCGCTCCGACGGTTCCGGCTCCCGTTTCGGCTCCTGTAGCTCAATCGACGGGGAAATCGGCTAATATGCCGTCGGCTGCCGCGGTTAAGCCGAACACCGAAGTTAAGTCGTCAGACGCGGGAGTTCCTGCTGCTGAGAACGTAGCCAGTGAAGCGACGCCCCAAGCGGAAGCCAATCCGGAATCCGTTTATCAAGACATGCCGACTGTTGTTACCGATGTTCAAATTCCCAATATCGATATGGCAGCAGAACGGG
Source organism: uncultured Planctomycetaceae bacterium (assembly GCA_964479655.1). GTDB lineage: Bacteria > Planctomycetota > Planctomycetia > Pirellulales > Thermoguttaceae > RUG11551. Next base: position 13,004 of record CAYZMZ010000026.1, on the reverse strand, counting down.
CTAAAACCAAACGAGCGCAAGAAGAAGCAAAACAAAAGCAAAACCCGCGTTCTAGAACATTGAAACGAAATTGGTAAATAGATAAACAAACGAATAAACACGGTGTTTAAAACAGTACTTGTTACTGATTTTTGTTCAAAAAAGGTGTCTAAGTCGGCAATTGTTAGGTTATATCAATAAGTTTACTTGTTAAAGGTATATCCAAAACTTAAAATTATCGCGGGTCATTTTTTAGAAAATATGAGGGCTTTTATGAAATGTAGAATATGTGGGGCGGACGGCGAGCATACGATTTTTCATGCAAAAGAGATTGTTTTGCAGTTATATGAAACCTTTGATTATTTTCGCTGCTCGAATTGCGGCTGCTTGCAAATAGCCGAAATTCCAGACAATATGCAAAAATATTACGCAAATGGATATTATTCTTTTGTTGCCGACCCGTATGATAGTTTGTCCTCCATGGGTAAACGTATCGATATTCTAAAAGACTGGTTTGGGTTTTTATGGGCAAGATCAATCAATAAAATTGTTCGTTCTGATTTTGTAATGCGGAAATGGATTACTTTGCCGCATTGGAACAAGAATAGTAGAATATTGGATATCGGTTGCGGAAGCGGTAATACCCTTTTAAAAAGACTAAATCGACTTGGTTTTCGACATCTTTTAGGTGTTGACCCGTATATTGATTCGGATATTTGTCTTTGCGAGGATTTCCATATTTTAAAACGAAGCATAGATTCTATTGAAGGCGAATTTGATACCATTGTTTTATCTCATTCTTTGGAGCATATGCCCGACCAGCAAGCCGTATTCCGAAAGTTAAGTACTTTGCTGACTCCTCAAGGTGAACTAGCTATAATAATTCCTATATACAGTGATTTTTTTATGAAAAGATATAATGATTTGTGGTATGCTTGGGATGCACCTCGACATTTTTATTTGCATTCACACGAAAGTTTTGCCAATCTGGTCTCATCTTTTGGCTTTAAAGTTGTAAATAAAGTATATTATTCTCATCCTGTTTGTCTTGTAGAAAGCGAACGCAGATTGGCAGAAAGAAGTGGAGATGAGTTATTGCTGAAGCAATTTAACGAAAAAACGCCGCAGCAATGGGCTAAAGAATTGAATATAATCAACAGAGCAAATCTGTCGGATTGTTGTAATTTTTTACTAAAACGAGTATAAATTTTAGAAATTTAATGTTTGGAACGAATTTGGTTGGGGGATTGATAAGTAAAACGTAACAGAAAAAGCGTATTCGTTTACGGCGAATGGTAATATTGCTTGTCTAAATTTTCGGAAGCGGAAGGTTAAGTGTATTATTGGCAAAATACGATTTTTTACGTGTAATCCGCCCGATTTCTGAATTTAATTTTGCCCCCCCTTGAATAATTTGAGGGAAATGTTATACTCTCCATCACATTTCAAGTGCCGGAGTGGCGGAATGGCAGACGCGATGGATTCAAAATCCATTATACGCAAGTATGTGTGGGTTCAACTCCCACCTCCGGTATTTCTACGGGAGGCGTTGATTCGTTTTTTCTATCGATATTGTTTCTTTCTGTAATTTTCTGAATCTGCTGTTTCCACAAACTTAAATCTGTTGTTTCCATAATCTTAAATCTGTTGTTTTTCAAACTTAAATCTGTAATTTTTCAAACTTAAATCTGTAATTTTTCAAACTTAAATCCGGCGCGGACATCCTTTTGATTTCTGTTTTGCTCTATTTTTCTTTCTTCATCTTGACAAAAATAGTACAATTAGCGGGTAGACCCTCTTGAAATAAGAACGATTTTCTGTTACGATGTTATCTGTTGCAATTTTATGCTCAGATAACGGGTGTTTTCCTTTTACCGTTTTTTGATCAAACGCGATAAAATCCGCGAAAATGCGTATTTCTTCGTATTGATCGGAAGAGAAAATGCCGTCAAGAGAACTCTCCCGGAAATCATGACATTGCATTTTGTACTATGCAAAGTATACTTGAAAACATTAACCTATTAGGAGAAATCCATGCGTTGTTCATTGCTGAAAATAGCCGTCAGTGCGGCGATATTATTTACCAGCCTTCCCGCCTTTGCTCAAGACGCCCCTGTTGCGGAAAATCAAACTGAAGAAACCGAAAAATCTATCCAGTCGGCAGAACAAGCTGCCGACGAAGCTGAGGTAATCGAGGAAAAAGCCGAGGCAAATCTTGACGTTGACGACGAATCTGCTGCCCAGCCTGCTGAACAGGCCGAGGCAACCGAGGAAAAAGCCGAGGCTGATTCTGCATCCGCCGACAAGTCGCAGGAACAAGCTGACGATCAATCAGAGGAAAAGGACGATCCGTCTGCCGAACCCGCCGTTGTAGTTGAAGAAATCGTTGTACCGGAAAATGGTACTCCGGCTGAATATATGGCTTTTATCGAAAAGATGATGCGAGTTGAACGTCCGAAAACACAAACTCGTGAACAAATGATCGCCTTTTTCACTAAATTGTGCAAAGCGCAAGTTGCTGCCGCCGATAAAATTATCGAACATAAAGATGCAAGCGAAGAATTAATTCAGCGTGCAGTCGGTGCCAAAATCAACAGTCTGCGTCTTCTGATTCAGGCGGGTGATAAAACCGCTCAAGCCCAACTCAACGCTCTTCCTGCGCAGTTGGAAAAAGCGGGATACGATAAATTTGCAAACGAAATTAGCATGGATTTACTCGGTATGGCTCCCCAAAGCTCTCTCCAAAAGGCGTATCAAACCAAGGATTTTTCTGAAGTTGAAAAGATTCTTTCTGATACCGATGTTAAAATCGAAGAGGCGGGAAAAGACAAAGAAAAATTACAAAAACTTTATCTGGTTAAACTGGTTTGTACCCGCACGTTAAGCCAGCTTAAAGGCGAAAAGGACAACAAGGCGTTTGATGCGGTAGTTGAAGAAATTAAACAAGCGGGCTTGGATGAAATGGTTCAGGAAATTGAACTCAGTAAAATCGCTCAGGAGCTTTCCGAAGCCGCTCAAAAGGAAGATAAAGACGCTTTCAAGGCAGTCGCTGAAAAGACGGATGCCATGTTGAAAAAGGCGGGAGAGAATCTCAATACGCAGCAGGCAGCCATTGCTTTTCAGACTGCGTTTACCGCTGAAGTTTTTGATGCCAAAGACGCCGCTGCCCGCTATACTCAATACGGTCAGCAGTTTGCCAAAGCCAAAGATGCCAAGGTTGTTCAGATGAGCAAGACCCTGGTCGGCGGCGCGCGCAGAATGAATTTACCCGGAAATACCGTTGCGTTTACCGGAACAACGTTGGACGGAAAAGCGTTTGACTTGGCGTCCTTAAAGGGCAAGGTTATTCTGATCGACTTCTGGGCAAGCTGGGTTCAACCCTCTTTGGAAGAATATGAATACTTGGCAAAAGTATACCCGTACTATCATGAAAAAGGCTTTGAAATCGT
>CAYZMZ010000026.1:8149-9566 GCA_964479655.1 uncultured Planctomycetaceae bacterium | reverse complement strand
GAAGCGCAGCACATGGGTGGGGCAGGAAACCGGGAAAAAGGCTTTGAAATCGTCGCGGTTTCTATGGATGAATCGCTGGACGAATTAAAAGAACTGATTAAACAGGCGGGATTTCCGTGGTTTAATTTGATTGATAAAGATACCAAAACAGAAAACGGAACGTTAAGCGAAAATTATGGTGTAGTCGCTATTCCGTGCATGATTCTTATTGGGAAAGACGGTAAAGTTATTTCGGTAGACGCTCGCGGAGAAACCCTTGTCAAGCTGCTCACTGAACAGATGGGTGAAGTTCCTGCCGATGCGTTGGAACCGGAAGAAGAAGCTCCTGTTGATGCCGCTGAGATTCCCGAAGCACTGAAAAAATTACTCCAGCAGCAGCCCAAATAATAACCAATGTCGAACAATCCGTTTAGTACGAAATACTTTATTCCCGGCGCGATTGATTATCAATGCGATAGTCAGACAAGTATAAAATTCTATGCGGATTGTTTTATTAAAAACGGCAAACGAGGGCAGGTTATCGGCCCTCACGGAAGCGGAAAATCCACTTTTTTGCTCTCTTTGCAAAGGCAATTTCAACAGGACGGTTGGCAAACCAAACTGATCGTACTCCATAATTCCAATAATCGTTTCTGCTGGTCTATTACCGCGCCGAGGGAAGCGATTATTCTGATTGATGGATACGAGCAACTGTCCTTTTTATCCCGTTTTTTGATTTTTTTACAATGTCGATGGAATCGTTGGGGACTGGTCGTTTCTTCTCATTTTAATGCCGGTTTTCCCGTATTGTTGGAGACAAAATTAAGTTGTATACAAGCATTCAATCTGGCGAAACAATTGCTAATTAATTCAGATTGCAATCCAGACTTAATTACTCTCCCGCAAATTCAGCAATTATACGATAAGCATCAAGGTAATTTACGAGAAATTTTTTTTGATCTATACGATTGGTTTGAAACGCTTTAACAGCAACTGGAATTATTATGAAACATATTTCTATTGGTTATATTCTGATCATTTTTATGACAGTTTTGACGACCCGCATGGCGTTTGGTGAATCAGTCGATCAATCTCCGGTACCCAGTGCGGAAAACGTATTTCTGCAAGTAAAAAACAAATTCGATTCGGAAGATTCCGAAATATTTCTTCGACCGGAAAAATTGCTTATCTCGGCAGGAGAATTTTTATTCTCCGATCGGAATATAAGAGGAAAAAACGGCGTGTTTATTGATACGCAAAAATTAATTGATGCGCGAAAAACCTACACTCAGTTTTTAGAAGACGTTGTTAAAAAATATCCGAATAATTCCCGAATCGTTGCCTCGGTTGCTGCGATTATCGGCGGTTTGGAAGATATATACACGGGTTCAATCCCGTCTTATTATTTGGGATATTTCGGCGGAAGACCTTTTGTTGA
>CAYZMZ010000026.1:664-8139 GCA_964479655.1 uncultured Planctomycetaceae bacterium | reverse complement strand
CTTATTATGTTGCTACGTATAATCAACAATATGTGCTTCGATTTGTTTCTAAAGCTGATATTAATCATACCCGCGCAATTGAATTATTACAACAGGCAGAAAAGAACTTTCGCAATCCTCAATACCCGCTTTTAAGATCAGACAAGGCGGCTATTTATCGGATTTACGCAGTAGAAATCAGGATTGTATCTGAACGTTTGGATCATTTTTCCTCCGCTAAATTGACGGACTTGGAGCATCTTCCGGGAAATCTGACTGATTTGTATACGGCACCCCGCAGCGTTATTCCCCTCAAAGCAGACGGAACTGTATTGTTTTTTTCGGTACCGAAATCGTGGGAATCTGCCGCAAACGACGGCGAACGAGTTATGTTTTTGCTCGACAAAGCCAAACAATTAGATGAAGACGAAGAGAATCTCAATATAATAGATTTGGTTCAAGCGCAATTGGCGGAGTATTATTACGGAGATTGTCTTATTGTCAACCGGAAAAAAACGCCTGTCGAAACGAAGGAGTCGGCAAATCAATATAGACAGGTTCCGCTGTCGTCGCGTACATTTTCCAGAACGCCGGATGAAGACATTGAAAATTATTTTCATTTATCTGCCATGAAAGAGAATCAAAGCGTCGTTTTATTACCCAACGGCGATATTGAAAAGATCGAATTACCACCGGAGTACAATTATATAGAACTATACAAAAAGCTAGGCTCTCATTGGAAATTGGCGGATATATATTATAAACGGTATCAATACGACAAGGCTGTTCTGGAATGGGACTTGGTTAAACAGGAACGAGTGCCGGAAGGTCAGGAAATGATTTATCAGGAATATAGAAGGGGAGCGGAAAACGCCATTAAATTTTTTACAATGCCTTCGGTACAATTTGTTCAAAAATTAGTTTATGGAGGATTAAAAAACGAAATAGAAATCTCTTCTCGTAAGATTGACAAAATTCACCTGGAAATTCATCGTATTGGCGAACCTGACCTACCGGGACGCGGCGATCAAACTCTAAACTCCGTAATCAATTCAATATCGATGTTAAAAATGTCCCAAAATCAACCGCCGCTAAAAGAATGGGATTATAACATCGACCAGAAAATTCCTTCCGATTCCCAAGAGATTCCTAAAAATACCACTTCAAAAATTTCCGTGGAATTTCCGGATACGGGAATATACGTTGTTAAAATCAACACGCAAAAAAGCATGATTTCGGAATCAAAATACCTCCACGGTGATAGTCCGATACTGTTGTATATCATTAAAAAAGTGAATATTATCCATAAAAATTTGGGGGATTCCCATTGGTTTTACGTGGCGGATTCCCGAACCGGCAAACCGGCTGCGGAAGCGAAAATCGAATTAACCAACGCCACGTCAAGCGGTTTCCGTTCTCAAACAAGTTCGACTGCTCCCAACAACTCAGACAATCAAACGATAGTTCTGACTACAGATACAAATGGACAGGCGTTTATAAAGAAACTCAACGGTTCAACGGCGTGGCAAGCGAAGTGTATGGGTAATTCGATAGACTTCTGTGCCTGTTATGGACTTGCCTACCCCTTTACGGCGGTTACAACCGATATTCCTCCTGTCGATATAATCGATATTCAAACGGATAAAACGGTTTATTTGCCTTCGCAAACCGCTCGCGTGTGCGTTTGCGCTCGTCAGGCGGCGTATTCCAACACCCCAAAATCGCTTGCCGGAAAAAGTATTAGTCTATCTGTTTCTAAATCGGGATTATGCGGTACGAATATAAATAATAGTCTGACTTTGGATGAAAATGGAAATGCGGTTATCGACCTTGATTTGCGCCGCTTTTCTCCGGGCGAATATTGTTTATCGGCTCAATGGCAGGATACTTCTTCAAACCGAAATAATGATAAAAATACCACCTGTTTTAATAAACACCGGTTTTTTGTTGCTAAAACGGAACAAAACAACTCTGCACCGCATGTAGAAATATCTATACTAAATTCAATCGATCAGCAAGGGCGAATCGTTTTAAAAGATCGGGATTTCTGCAAAGCTAAAATTCAGGTATTCGGAATCGATAATAAACCGCTCTCGTCTGGAAGAGTTATGTCTCAATACGGGATAAAGACCCTGATTCCTGCGGTGGACAATTCTAACGATTCCTGGAACTGGCTGTATCAGAAAGGTACTTTTTCTAAAATGGAAAAATGTGATAAAATTAGTCAGAATCAAATCCCCTTTACCCATCCTTTCAGATATGCGTCAGAACCTTTGGACGATCAGGGTACTGCTTTTCTGAACATTCCTCTAAAAAGTATCGGAACGCAAGTTCAAAACAACAGTAAGAACATATATCAACTTAGATGTTTTCTGACGGTCTGTGCCGTCGGCTTTGATAATATGGCTGTTTTTGGAAGTAAATCATTTTATTGTCTGCCCGATTCGGCACTGGATAGTATTTCATCTCAACCGCTGGTTTTGTCTACCGATAAAACCGAATACCAGCCCGGCGATAAGATGGATATTACTATTAAAAGCAGCTCGCCTGATGCCTTGGTTTGGCTATTTCCGTTTTGCAGCGATTTATCGGCGCAGAATCCTGTTCCTGTTCAGCTGGTCGATGGTATCGGGCATTTCCAAACGGAAATCAAGCCTGAACATTGTCCGAATTTTTTTGTTGAAGCTATCGCGGTTATCGACGGCGATACCTACAACAGTATCGGAGAAATTCGGGTTCCGCCCCGGCAATCCATTTTAGAAATTGGTTTGAAAGCGGAGCGCATCGCGAATAATCAAGCTATTGTAAACGTACAGATAAATGACAAGACGGGCAAGCCTTATTCGGGACCGCTTTTTGTTTCAGTTTACGATTCTGCGCTGGATTCTGTTGTAGATCGTTTGGGAGCAACCGGCCTCAAGGAGCGATTTTGGGGTTGGCGGAGAGTCTATTTGTTCAATGACGATTTTGGTTTATATGAAACTGTTCAAAGTCAGATGAATTTGCTGTCCGAACGTCTGCCTCCGTTTGTAAGACAAAGTATAAATCAGTACAGAACATTTCAAAACATTGAAAAAGAATTGAGCGGATTAAAGGAAGGTACTCTAGCTGTTTCCAGCGAAAATTTAGCGGAGCAAAATTTTTCAACCTCTGAATTTTTGAATTTCAGACCGCTCTATTTCGGACAACTGAATCAGATTACCGCCGAAATGTATACTGATTCTGTTTATTGGAATCCCCGTCTCAAGACAGACGATTCCGGAAAAGCGCAGGTAACTTTTCCTCTCCCCGAACGCAAGCGGACTTGGAAAGTCCGGGTTTGGGCAGTTGGACCGCAAACTCAGGTTGGAGAAGCCAGTCTAACGCTCTAGCCGAGCCAAATATGGCACGGAACAGGACGATGGCGCGGTATTGATTTCGCCGTGTATCAGTCCAGGGGAAAAGGAGATTGCACGCGCTGTTCTCGATGCCGAGTTCCCCTTGATTGTTTTGCTTGAAAACGGATTTCCGGAGGCGTACAAGCCGCCCGGAAAATATTTTAACGCCTGCTCGGAAGGGCGGCTTGTGATGCTCGCGCCGTGGTCGTATCATGCCGATAACCGTCCTGTAACGCGCGATCAATGCCTCATGTTAAATTCATACGCTCAACAACTGTCAACCGACAAGATATAGAATATATTTCCGAACTTTTTTTCTTGTCTCCCTTGTTATATTCTCTGTTTATATTATACTGATAATACTTGATTTTTTCCGTCGGGTGTATCCGCCAGATACGGAAAACTGACTGCCGTTTTCGTGAATAGAAGTTTGCTCAACGGCGGTTTGATACCCCGTTTCGAGGATTTCGATGAAATTTTGATGAAAAGTCGATGGAAAACTCAAGTAGTTTCAGAATAAAAGGTTTTCAGGTATTTTTACTATGACTACGTGATTTTTTCTCTTGACATCGTTTTGATTTCGTCCGAACAGAATAAAACAACTTCTTTGTTTTATTGATTGGGGCGAAATGAAACGACTGCGGTTTGTTATGCAAACCGGAAAAAGTCAAGTGGAACCAGTTTAACCCTACGTCAGCTTAATCGGCTGACAGATACAATGTACAGAACACATACTTGCGGTGCCCTCCGGGCAGAAAATATTGGTCAACAGGTAACCCTAAGCGGCTGGGTAGACAGAATCCGTAATCAGGGCGGTTTGGTTTTCGTCAATCTGCGCGATAGATACGGAATAACGCAAACGGCGTTCGCTCCAGAAGCCGGGCAAGAGGTATTGGAACTGGCCCGGACGCTGAAAATGGAATACGTGGTTCAGGTGGTCGGCAAGGTTTGCCCCCGTCCCGCCGGTCAGGAAAATCCCGATATGGAAACCGGAGCGATTGAAGTCCGTCCGACCAGCTTAACTATTCTCAACAAATGCAATCAGCCGCCGGTCTATCCCAGTATTCCCGAACTGCCCAGCGAAGATACCCGTTTGCAATATCGGTACCTGGATTTGCGCCGCCGTCCGATGCAGGACGCGTTAATTTTGCGGCATAAAATGATCAAGGCGATGCGCGATTATACAGATGAACACGGATTTTTGGAAGTCGAAACGCCTATTCTCGGACGTTCTACTCCCGAAGGTGCCCGCGATTATCTGGTTCCCAGCCGAGTTCAGCCGGGAAAGTTTTACGCTCTGCCGCAATCTCCTCAGCTGTACAAACAGTTACTTATGATTGCCGGATACGATAGATATGTTCAGGTCGCTCGCTGTTTTCGCGATGAAGACCTCCGTGCCGACCGTCAGCCCGAGTTTACCCAGTTCGATGTTGAAATGTCGTTTGTTGATATGGACGATATAACCGGATTTATGGACGGCTTGATTTCTTATCTGGCAAAAAAGATTCTCAATCTGGATTTGAATCTGCCGTTACCTCGGATGGAATACGACCAAGCGATGGAACGATTCGGGTCGGATAAGCCGGATTTGCGCTTTGGAATGGAAATTATCGACTTAACGGAGTTTTCCAAAACGGTAGATTTCCAAGTTTTCCGCGGTCCCGCCGATTCGGGAAATCGCGTTCGGGCGATTGTCGTTCCTCAATGCGCAGACAAATATTCGCGTAAAACAATCGACGAATTAACAACGTATGTTAAAGAAGATTTCGGCGCGAAAGGACTGGTTTGGTTCAAAATTGAAAACAAAACGCTGGCTTCTCCAACGGCGAAAAAATTTACTCCAGAGCAGCAGCAGCAAATTCTTGAAATTACCAAGGCGGTCGACGGCGATATGATTTTGGTTGTCGCGGATACGTTCGATGTAACCTGTTCGGCGTTAGACGGATTACGACGTCGATTGGCCAAGGAATTAAAGTTGTACGATCCAAAATCAATGAGTTTTTCTTGGATTGTTTCCTTCCCCATGTTTGAATGGAACTCCGAAGACAATAAATGGGACGCCAAGCATCATCCGTTTACCATGCCTCAGCCTAAAGACCTGCCGTTGCTGGATACCGACCCGGCCAAGGTTCACGCGGTTGCCTACGACTTGGTGATTAACGGCTTTGAAGCCGGCGGCGGAACGGTTCGTATACACGATACGCAATTACAGTCGAAGATATTTGACCTACTGAACATTTCTCCTGAAACGGCTCAGGAACGGTTTGGATTTTTGCTGGACGCATTAAAATTCGGTGCTCCGCCCCATGCCGGTATGGCTTTGGGGGTAGATCGTCTGGTTATGCTGTTCGGCGGATACGATAATATTCGAGATGTAATAGCATTCCCCAAAACCGCGCGCGCAACGGATTTGATGACCGGTGCTCCGGGATTTGTAGACGATAAGCAGTTAAATGAGCTGGAAATTAAATTCCAGAAACAGGAAGCTGCTGACAAAGAAGTAAGCAAGTAAACAGATTGTCATGCTATGTATACTGGTTCCACTTGACTTTTTCCGGTTTGAATAACAAACCGCAGTCGTTTCATTTCGCCTCCATCAATAAAACAAAGGGCTGTTTGATTTTTGGGGGCGAAATCAAAACAACGTCAAGAGAAAAAATCAAGTAGTCATTGTATAATTAGTCAGGTTGAATGCTATTTCATCTGACTAATTGTATAGGTGTATTATTTTCCCGGCAGTTCAATCTCAGGCGGATGGTACGAAATGAACTTTCAATCGGGAAGTTCAATTGGAATCGGTATAGATTAGTCTTTCAGCGCGTCTGCGAGTAATTTCATATATTCAGAGCGGGGAATTTCTGTAACTCCGAACTGCTGGATATGGCTGTTTTGGAATTGAACGTCCAGCAATTTATATTTATAGGCTTTGAGAACTTGAACTAAAAACCAAAGCGCAGCTTTCGAGGCGTCTGTTTCTGTATGAAATTTGGATTCAGCAGCAAAAAAATGCTTGTACGCAACGCCGTACGTTCCGCCGATTAAAGACAGATTGCCGTCGTCTTCCTTCTTCCAGACCTCAAAACTATGGGCGATTCCCAATTTATGCAAACGGCAATACGCCTGAATGATCGGTTCGGTAATCCAGGTTCCGGAATCGTCCTCGCGGGGAGCGGCGCAACCTCGGATAACGTTTTCAAATGATTTATTTATTCTGTAAACCCAATCCTTGGAATGAATTGTTCTCAGCAAGCGGCGGGAAAAATGAGCGGTATCCAAGGGAAGAATAGCTCGCGGATCGGGAGAAAACCAAAGCATCGAACCAAAATCCTCCGACGGCCACGGGAAAATACCGTGAGTATAGGCATCGGTCAGCCAGTCTGGGGTTAGCTTCCCGCCGACAAACAGTAATCCGTCTGATTGCGCCTTTTCAACAGGGGGGAAATATTTACTCATGCCTTGTATTATACCTGTAACCAATATTTTTCAAGGATAGCCGAAAATATTTATCTGAATAAATTGCAAAATCATACAAAACAGACAAAATAAATAATTTGCTAGAATATTATAAATTTCGATAAAAACTAATTTCTGATACTAAAGCCGCTGACCTGATATACCGATATAGAATCAAGCAAGGACGCGATTTAGGCGTTCCTAAAGTTTAGGGCTTCTTTCCGTAATAAGCGGGCTTCCACTTAAGATACCCCCTATTATTTTTATTCTTGTATTAAGAGAACTGTTTGAATGTATCTGCATGTACATAAAACGTTCTGTTAATATACTAGTTTAACGATACACGTGAAAGGAGTATTGTCAGATGGTACGTTTTTCTTCTTTTTTTAAGAATCTCTCGCTTATTGGCGGGGTTATTATTGGAGGTTTGCTGACCGGAACCGTACAGGCAGAGAATCCGTTTGAGGACATGTCTGAAAGGGAACCGATTCCGGGGGAGCATCACGAGGCGGCGATTATATCGGATCTTCAGGTAACGCATAATCAGGTTGCGGAACCTCCCCAGAACCGTTGGGAAATCGAAATGTCGCTTCAGGCCGGTTTCTATGTCAACCAATGGGGACATACCGGCGGGGTGAAAAGAATCGGCAACGAGTGGGCTTCGTA
>CAYZMZ010000026.1:0-654 GCA_964479655.1 uncultured Planctomycetaceae bacterium | reverse complement strand
TTCGTATGACGGCGGGGGCAATTTCAACAGCGGCTTAAACGTCGATAATACCGGCTTGCAACTGCACCAGTTTTATATTGGTTTGGGGCGTCAGTTTTCTTTGGGAAATGAATGGCACGTTGATGTTCATTCGGATATTATGTACGGATCTAACGCGCAGTTTTTCCAATGCGTAAATAACCGTTTCGACGGCATGGCTTTGTCTGGCGGACGATATGGATTGGCGATTCCGCAGTTATATGCGAGCTTGGGAACAGAAAATTTCCACGTTAAAGTCGGAAAGTTTTTAACGCCATTTGGAAATGATCACGATGGATTTTTCTACAGTAATTCGTATTCGCCGCTTCCCGATACTCACATGGGAGTTATGGCGGACTGGGAAACTCGTTCCGGATTTAATCTTCTGCTGGGCTGGACTCAGGGCTGGAACGAGGCGTTTGATTCAGATTCCCGTTCGTCGTTAGTCTGGTTTGGAATCGGAAGGGAATTGACCGAAGAACTTAAACTCGGGTATACGATGTGTGCTGGAAATATGGAGGGGTTTGACAATACCTATACTCATTCTTTGTTGCTGGAGTGGTTTATCAACGAAAAAATGACGTATGCAATTGAATATCAGCTGGTTGATATGAAGGGTTCTTTGGGAGAGGACGC
>CAYZMZ010000025.1:14174-15328 GCA_964479655.1 uncultured Planctomycetaceae bacterium | reverse complement strand
TATAGTCAATTAATTCAATATTTTCTTGAATTATGCCGATATAATAAATATGGCATATGACAAGAAATTTAGGGAACGTGCGATTGCTTTCAAAGAGGGCGGCGCAACGTTTGTGCAATTGAAAGCGGTGTTCGGGATCGACCGAAAAACATTCTTCGCATGGGTAAAACTCCGTGACGAGGCGGGGGACGTTGCGCCCCACAGGTCGCCTCAGGTGCGAAAGCGAAAAATCGACAAGGAAAAGCTGAAACTGGCGATCAAAGAAAAGCCGGATGCGTATCTGGAAGAACTCGCAAAGCCCTTTAATTGCAGTATCCAAGCGGTGTTTTACGCCCTGAAAAAAATGGGAATCACACTAAAAAAAGACGTTTACTTACTCTGAAAAGTCCGAAGAAAAACGTAAAAATTATCTAAAAGAGTTGTCGAAAGTTCCGTACGAAAACGTGTTTATGTGGACGAAAGCGGTGTTAATCAGTGCTTTGTGCGCGAATTTGGGCGTGCGTTTCGCGGTGAAAAGGTCGAAGACGTCAAACGCGTGTTGGCCGACCTCCTGCCGAAGGTAAAAAACCTCGAAAATGCCATTTTATCTTGGCTTGAAAAAACAGAATTGTTAATTTCAACGACTATATTACGTTACATTTTTTTAGTCCCCCCCGTCTTGCAAAATAATAACAAGTCGTATACAATGGGGGAAGATTCAGGTTGTAATTGAATCCTGAAATTATAATTGGACTAATTGAACGACAAAAATAGAAAATAGCTGTGAGTAAAGACGAATCTTCTGCCGACTTGCCCGAACAAACATCGGAAAAACAAACGGAACAGACTCCAGAACAAGAGCCCGAACGCGAGGAAGCCCTTGAACACCTGAAGGAATCTATGGCGGAAGAATACGATCGGAGGTTATTTTTCTGCCGGAATTTCAATAAAAATATCCCAAGAAAAATAGGCTGGACGATGATTGCCGGTCAGTTTTTTGGATCGAGTTTGAAAGTAAATACCTTTATACTCTGTTTTATTTGGTTATTTTTGCTGATATTGGCGATTCCTCTTGGTCAGCAGGCGTATTTGGACATGCCCTGTTTTAACGGTTGCTGGACCGAGGCGGGTGAGGGTACCGTTGAATCGGTTATTGATCCCATGGATGAGGTTCG
>CAYZMZ010000025.1:11100-14135 GCA_964479655.1 uncultured Planctomycetaceae bacterium | reverse complement strand
AAAATTCAGATTTTCACCGGCAATCGGGGTCAACGGAGAAAGTATCCACGGACGCTGTTTTTTGCCGCGCAATACGCAAAATAGGCAACTTCGTTTTCAATGCCAGCCTGAAAAATCCGTTCCGATAGAAATCTGGCGGGGCAATCCCCAAATTTCCCGAATTAAAGGCACTTATTATGCCCATAGCGATTCGCTGTTTATACTGGCCATTTCACTGATTTTTTTGATTCCTCTGCTGACGGTAGTTGCTTACCGATGGCAGGAAAAATGGAATTTAATTCGCCTGTTGCGTAAAGGACAATGCGCGCTGGGATATTTTATGGAATACGAAGAAATCACAAAAAAGGGGAAGAAAACGCTCAAACAACCTCTTTACAACCTGCGTTTCGCCTATAAAGACGACGACAATATGATCGAAACGATCTCGCTTGTTACAGACGACCATACGGCTTTTACCGCTCCTCCGGCTTTGATGGTCTTTTACGATCCCGAAAATTCACTCAACGCGATTATTTACGAAGCGATTCCCGGCGAAATCAACTACAATGCCGACGCAGGTAAATTTAGTCAAAGTAAATGGTGTTTATTAGGATTTTTGGCACCTGTAATACTGATTGTTTCTTATTTTGTCGGAATTTATATATCGGGACAATAATATCTACATATCTAGTCGATAATAATTGTTGTAATATAGGCAAAATATACTATTTTTGTTGAAATGCGATCTTCGTATAATATTCTGTTTGTCAAAGACCGAAAAACGGACTAGTGTCAGTCTTGGTTTCTTTGTTTTTTAGCATGACAGAGTATTAACAATATGGATGAATCATCAATTCAAGTACTTCCGGTTCGCGGAGGCAAGATGCTCAACGATTTTATTCGTCTGTCATGGACTATAAACTCGTCGGATCCTAATTGGGTTCCCCCGCTCATTGTCGAGGTAAAAGAATTCCTCAATCCGAAACTTCACCCGTTTTACGAGTTTGGACACGCAGAAAAATTCGTGGCGTATAATCGAGGCAAGCCCATTGGACGTATTTTAGTATCGGATAACCCCCGTTTGAACGCCGAAAAAAATAGTAACGTCGGAGCATGGGGAATGTTTGAATGTATCGATAATCAGCAGGCGGCCAACGCCCTGTTCCAAGCGGCTGAAAATTGGAGTCGGCACAATTACGGACGAACCAGTATCATCGGTCCGATGGATTATTCGAGCAATTATCCGGTGGGACTTCTCATAGAGGGCTTTGATACGCCGGTCAAATACATGATGAATCATAATCCGCCGTATTATCAAAAATTAGTTGAGCAGGCGGGAAATATCGAGGCAAAACAGATGTTCGCCTGGATGTTCAACGATAATTTGAATATGCGGGAAAAATGGGCAAAGCGAATAGCATGGATAACGGAAAGAACGGGAATTGTCGTTCGTCCGTTTGACCGCAACCGATACGAGCAGGAAGTTCAAGCGTGCCGTGAAATTTACAATCAGGCTCAAACGGATCATTGGAATTATTCTACTTTATCAGACAAGGAGTTCCATTATTTTGCTGCTCGGCTAGCTCAATTTGCGCGTCCGGAGCAATTATTGCTGGCATTCGACGGCGAAAAGCCGGTCGGTTTTGCGGTCTGTATTGCAGACTTAAACGAGGCGATTAAGTTAGCAAACGGAAAACTGTTTTGGTGGGGACTTCCGATTGGTTTGATTCGCGTTTTATGGGCTAAAAGACATATTAAAACCGGGCGAATGATGGTTTTATGCGTACATAAAGATTATCGCGGGCGCGGAATAAGCGAAACGTTAATCTTCAAAACATTGGATTATGGACGTCGGCTGACGCATTTTACTCAAGCGGAATTAGGCTGGACTTTTGCCGATAATACCAGCGTTAATAATATTATTCAACGCGTCGGGGGAGTTCCTTATAAAACGTACGCGATGTACGAAAAAGCCATTTCTAAATAACTATACTTTCATCTAAACAGTTTTAGCTGTTATATTTCAAAAACAAACTATAATAAGAAAGAATACTTTCAACATCTTTCAATAAATATAACTTTTCATTATTTATAACACTAAATCGGCAATTACTAAAAATAAAGGTTGCATATTATTTGCATATTTTCAAAATATTTTCAATTTTTTACTTGACAATTCTCAATCTTCGAGTAAAATATAACGAGAGTTTGATATTATTGCGCCATTAAAAACATTTTTTGTCACTAACCGAACTCGTTTAAGTATACTTGTTGAATTAAACAAGCAAAAAAATCTCATTGCTTGATAGTACAGCAAGGATATTGTTTCGCATTGTACAAACAATAAAATACTGTGGAATATTGATGCATATTTTGAAATTCTCACAGGATATTTTATTTTAATACATAACCATTCCACCTTTTTTGCGACGGAGAGATTTAATGAAACTATTTTACGAGGCGTTAATCGTTCTACTATGTTTGTGCTATTGCCCGGTTTCTTCGAGTCAGGTTGTTAGTCCAAAAGTCGTTGGACACAGAGGTTTCAACCACATAGCTCCTGAAAATACGATTCCTTCTATGAACTTGGCCGCGATTTTCGGAGCTGGCGGAAGTGAATGCGATGTTTCTCTTAGTGCAGACGGTACGGTTATCGTTCTTCACGACAATACAACCAATAGAACAACTAGCAACAGCATGAATTTAACTGTTGCCACTTCAAATTCTGAGCAACTTGCAAAAGTATGTGTTGGGAAATTGCAAACTGGTGAATATTTCAAGGGTATTGATTATTCTAAAACTCCGCTACCAACCTTGGATCAATTGCTTGCAGCACAAAATGCATCTGTTATTGAGCCCGCTATAGAAATTAAATCGACAACCACAACGGTTGTAACAGAGGCTGGGAAAGCGGCAATTAAATCTTTAACCGATAAAACAATCCAATCTATGGAAACATACGGTTACAAAAATACAGGTTTTATAATATCATTTGATGTAAACGCTTTGGCCATAGCATCAGAACAAGGAGTTGCTACGGCTTGGGTTACCAGTTC
>CAYZMZ010000025.1:10335-11090 GCA_964479655.1 uncultured Planctomycetaceae bacterium | reverse complement strand
AAGTTGCAACAGTTGTCAACACACTCAATTCGTGCGGTTCGAAAATTTTGGACGCCAGTTCTAGCTGTTATACCCAATCATTAGTAACAGCATTAAAAGCAGCAACCTTAAGCGATGGCTCGAAAATAACCTTGTGGTCTTGGACAGTAGATAGTAAAGATACAGCCACCAATTTTTATAATTGGGGAATAGATAGTATTACCAGTAATCGCGTTGATTATGCGTTACAGGCCTTAAATGCCTCGTCAGCATCTAAAACCACAACTTGGACGGGTAATGCCCAAGACAGTAATTTTGCGAATCCTGAAAATTTCTCCGATAATTTAACTCCCTCGGAGAATAAAGTAATCTTTTCCAATGGAACCGCTCAATTAACCAATAGTCTAACCATGGCCTCTCTAACAATGGGAAACGGCTCAACGCTGGATATTAATAATGGCGGACGCGGCGCGGCGGCAGTCTTGACCATGGATACGGGCTCGAATCTGAATATCAATCAAGGGGCGGGTTTGCCGGTTCAGTGGCCTCCTGAGGGGAAGGGGCCGAACAGTTTCGTGACGCGGTAATCTTCGGAGGTGTCGTCGACAATCACCACGCGAAAGCTGTCGCCGCCGGGGGCAACGCGCAGGACGATGTGGCCGGCGCCTACCGCACCATACGCGGCGAGCTGGAGGCCTATGGCGAAGGCCTGGCGGACAAGGCCGAGATCCTGGCGCTGAACAAGATCGACGCCCTGACGCCCGAAGCGCGGGAAG
>CAYZMZ010000025.1:0-10325 GCA_964479655.1 uncultured Planctomycetaceae bacterium | reverse complement strand
GCTAAGTTTAGTCGATTCCACTACAATAAATGGCACAATGAAAGTATCTGGTGGATCCTTCAACTATTTTTCCAGTTCATCAGATACTGGACATGGCTATTCAAATTTACATATTGGTAACGGCGCAGGTACTTCTGGCTCAATTGAATTTTCAGGTGATAGTGTTAGTACCTTATCTGGATTTTATGCGGGTTATAGTGCAACCTCCACCAGTACCGCTGGCAGTGGCGTTATTACGGTTAAAGATAATGCAGTATTGAATTTAATCAACAATAACGAAAATAGTAGTGGATTTCCCACTGCGTCGATTTTAGGAAATTATGGCTCTGGAACATTTAACCAAACTGGCGGGACAGTTAATAGTGCAGGACAGTTTTGGCTGGGTGAAAAAGAAGGGTCTTCCGCAGAAATGAATCTTTCAGGCGGTGTATTTAATCAATCAGCACGAATGTTTGTCGGTTCAAGATGTGATTCAACATTAAACATTTCAGATACTGCTGAATTTAACAGTACGGCTCAATTTATTATCAATTATGGCAGTTTAGCAGGTATTACATGTACCGTAAATCAAACAGGGGGTACTGCAAACATTCAAGGCGGAAATCATACATACAATAGCGGTACTGTTAAAACGAGCAGTTCTGGAATTCAATTTGGGACAAATAATATCGGTGGAAAAGGTATTTACAATCAATCCGGCGGAACATTAAACACACCTCGCATGTTTAGAGACAGTGGTAGTACCAACACAGGGGCATTTTTTGAGTTATCCGGAAATGCGATTGCAAACATAACTTCTTTAGAAGTAGATACCTATATGCATGGTGGGACACTCAATGCACAAACAATTTTAACCGCGAGCACTGGTTCGGGAAGCAGTTACGTTACCGATGGAACATTTAAACAGTATGGTGGAACAATGTCTCCCGGTTTATCTGCTATCAGTACAACTGCTATTACCGGCAATTATACTATTTCGGGAGAATCTACATTAGAGTTCGATATGAGAACGGTGGCTAATTCTGATAAAATTACCGTTTCTGGTGCTATGGATTTCGGCAGTGATCTCGCAACAATAATGATAAATACCCAATATTTTGATGAAATAACTTCGGGAACATATACTTTTATTGCTGCTAACTCCTATACTGGAACGGCATCTTATTCTGGTGAATTGCTTACAATGACAGATTCACAATTTCAGGCACTTTATGGTTCTACTGCAACACGTAACAACAATCTCAGTACCAATGGTACGCTAACTCTAAGTAATATAACGGTTCAAACATCTAATTGGACCGGTAATACCAGTACGGATTTTACCAATTCGGAAAATTGGTCCGCTGGTTACATTCCTTCGAGCGTTAAATTTGATAATAATGAAAATAATAATCAAGCAGTGCTGACAAAAGAATGGGAAAGACGATGTGTATCAATCGCCGATGCAGCCGGAACTACCGCTCAGCTTACTGTTTCTGGCGAAGGCAATATGATTTTAACCGGTGAATTGACTACAACTAATAATTCCTACTATGGATTGGTTGTTGGAAAAGCGGGAGCTGGTACCCTATCTGTATCTCAAGGAGGAAGTGTCAGCGTGGACACAGCAATTAGATTGGGAAATGCCAACGGAGCAACGGGGATAATAAACATCGGAAGCGAAACAGGAAATGCGTACTGGAAAAGTACCGGAAGTATCGTTGCTAATGGCACTTACGAGGGAATTGCAATTCGTGGAGCCGGAGATCACGCATACGGTGATTTTATTGTCGGAAGTTCAACCGGTGGTACTGGAACAGTTAATTTTAACAAATGCTCTAACGCACAGACAGTAGGTTTTATCGTGGGGTTAAATACTGGTTCAACTGGTGAAATCAACATTCAAAACGGTGCTTATGTTCATGTAAACAACAAATCGACTGGTGTTTATCCGAATACCACAATTTTAGGATATAAAGGAAGTGCGGTATTCAATCAGTCAGGCGGAGAATTCATCTCTGATGGTCAGATATTTACAGGCGAACAAGCAGGTAGTTCCGCAGAAATAAATCTCTCAGGAGGTACGTTTACACAAAACGCACGAATGTTTATTGCCTCAAACGGAAATGCCACAATGACTATTTCAGGTGATGCTCAAGTTAATATTTCGGGACAATTTATTGTCGGATTTGGCTCTGCAGCAACAACAGGAACCGTGAATCAAACTGGCG
This sequence comes from uncultured Planctomycetaceae bacterium, assembly GCA_964479655.1. Lineage (GTDB taxonomy): Bacteria > Planctomycetota > Planctomycetia > Pirellulales > Thermoguttaceae > RUG11551. The sequence continues at coordinate 8,115 of CAYZMZ010000025.1, read as the reverse complement.
GAATCGTTAATATTCTAGGAGGAAATCACACGAAAAACAGTGGAGATGTTTCGGAGGAAAGTACGGGTATTCAATTTGGACGCAGTACTGCGGCTACAGCAATAGGACGCTATAATCAATCTGGCGGTGAGTTATATACTACAAAGATTTGGAAAAAATCAGGTACAAAAGTCGATGCGTTGTACACTCTTTCTAACGGAGTTGCTCATATTAATTCCCTCGAAGTTGATACGATTATGACAGGAGGTGTATTAGACGCACAGAATATTACCGCTCCAACAACAAAAACCTCTACAAGTGGAGAGGTAACCGCTGGTACTTTTAAAATGTCAGGCGGAACTCTGGCTCCAGGAAGTTTAAATGCAGTTGGTATCACTTCAATCACCGGTTCTGTTGTTTTGGGAAATGTTTCGGGAAATCAAACGTCATCTTTTTTGCAGTCAGAAAAGAATACTATTACGAGTTATTTCCTTACAAAAATGGAAAATCTTGAAACGGACGACCCACAAATTTGGATAAATGTTCAAGATGCTGACAGTTATTCCCACATCGACTATAGCAGTACTTTTCAGATTAACGATAACGTTAGCTTATATATAAACTTTATGGATTTTTCAGCATTGAATGTTGGTGATACGTTTAACATCTTTCGTGGTGCTGACATTACAGGAACGTTTGAAACAATTTCATATAGTTTTCCAGACAAAATTGTTATTGATTCTACAAATCTTTACGACTCTGGAAATATTACAATCACCGATATATTACCGTTAAACAGCGTTCCGGAGCCGTCAACGTATATTCTGATATTGCTTGGGCTAACGGGAATTTGGTATTTGCGCAGCAAAAATAGCACGCAAGTTTAATTCAATTGAAGATATCGTCCTGGCGTTTTGCAGTCATTTCTGGCACCACGCCGACGATATTCCCAACGGTTTTCCTGCGCTATGATCGAAAGATCGCAAACGAACAGTAACATTCAATTTCGACGTGTTTTTATCGTGTCAGAATTGGAACAAAATGATTAAATTTAACGGTATCCTAATCGGTTTTTTCCTTCCCCGTGAAATAAATTATACTATGACTGCTTGATTATTCCTAACGACACCGTTTTGATTCCGCCCCCAAAGGAATAAAACTCCTCGTTTTACGGATTATGGTGAAATGAAACGGCTGGTTTTATGATAATTCAAGACGGAAAATTTCAAATGGAACCAGTATATTAGAAATTTCTACGTGTTTTGCGTGCAACGTGTAAAAAAGAAAAAAATAGACGCAAAATTAAATCATATAAATCGAATTTTTGCTTGGAAGTACCGAAAATCTTTTTTTGTGGGTATTCTTCCCCCCTTTTCAATAAATACTATTGATTTATAATAATAACATTGTTTTTTACAGCAAGAATCGAGATATAATTAATTATGGAACTTGGAGTTAATATAGACCACGTCGCCACGGTTCGTCAGGCGCGTCAAACCAACGAACCGGACCCGGTAACCGCCGCCGCCTTCGCTCAGTTGGGTGGTGCGGACGGTATTACCGTTCATTTACGTGAAGATAGACGGCATATTCAAGACCGGGATTTGCAGATTTTGCGTCAGACTGTTACCTGTAAATTAAACATGGAATTGGCCTGCAACGAAGAAGTCCTCAAAATCGCCTGTCAGGTTAAGCCCGATCAAGCTACTATCGTACCCGAAAGACGGCAGGAAGTTACCACCGAAGGCGGTTTGGACATCGTAGGCAATTTTCAAAAATTCGCGGATTCGGTTAAACGGCTCCAAGACGCCGGTATTGTGGTTAGTCTGTTTTTAGACCCAGACCCCGCTCAAATTGAGGCGGCGATTCGATGCTCCGCGCAGGCGGTTGAAATTCATACCGGACGATATTCGCTCACCTCGGGAAAAGAACAACTTCAGGAACTGGAAACGATAAAACGGGTCGGCAAACAAATTGTCGATGCTGGTATGAGGCTTCACGCCGGACACGGGTTAACCTATCACAACGTTTTACCTATCGCGGCGGTAGATAATATGCTCGAATTAAATATCGGACACAGTATTATTTCCCGCGCGATTTATGTGGGACTGGTTCAAGCCGTTCGAGATATGAAAAATCTGGTTGGTTAATAAACATTTATACATAATTCAAATATAATGAAAACAAGAGCAGAACAATTCGCCGGTTTAACAGTAGCTATGATAACCCCGTTTAAGAACGACAAGGTAGACTTAGACCGTTTGGCCGCGAACGTAGATTTTTTGATCAACGGCGGCGTCACCGCTTTATGCCCGGTTGGAACAACGGGAGAATCCCCTACCCTGACCAATCAAGAGCACGAAACCGTAATCGCAGAAACGGTTAAAGCGGCGGCTGGTCGCTGTAAAATTATTGCCGGGGCAGGCTCAAACAGTACCGCCGAGGCAATCCACATGACTCAATGGGCGCAAAAAGCCGGAGCGGACGCGGTTTTGTCCGTTGCTCCGTACTATAATAAGCCCATGCCGGAGGGATTCTATGCGCATTTTAAGGCAATTGCCCAGTCGGTAGATATTCCCATTTGTCTGTATAACGTTCCGTCCCGAACCGGTAAAATGATAGACGCCGACGTTGTTGTTCGCTTGGCTGAAATCCCCAATATCGCCATGGTTAAAGATGCAACCGGCTCTATGGACAACGCGTCCAAGGTAATTGCAGCAACCGATTTAACGGTTCTTTCGGGCGATGATTCGCTTACGTTGCCTTACATGTCTTTGGGCTGTAAAGGCGTTGTTTCGGTTGTCGGTAATTTTATTCCTTCCGATATGGCGGAATTAACCAAAACGTTTTTATCGGGAGATATAGAGGGAGCGCGCCGACTGCATTATAAAATGTATCCTCTGTGTCGAGATATGCTTTCCATGGCGTCCAATCCGATTCCGGTTAAGGGAACGTTAAAAATACTGGGTATGGATACCGGCGAGTTGCGTTTGCCGTTGACCCCGCTAACCGAAGCTCAAGAATCGGCTCTGCGTAAAACACTTACCGCGTACGGACTGCTGTCCTAAAAAGAGCGCACTGTACAAGTATTCGGTAATCACAGAGGTACACCTATCATTTCAAAGTCCGTTGACAGGCTATAAACAGTCCGTCGCGGACTTCCTACCGCTAACCCCGCCTCTATGAATATAATCCGCTTTGCAATCGATAATCCGGTAAAAGTATGCGTTTGTATCATACTTATTGTTCTGTTTGGCTTTATCTGCCTGACGATAGTCCCGATTCAGCTGATGCCCAATGTTGACCGACCGATGGTAACGGTAACCACCAAATGGGTAGGGCGTTCGCCGGAAGAGGTTGAGCTGTCTATAATCATGGAGCAGGAAAAGCGTCTGAAAACGCTCCAGGGATTATACGAAATGCGATCGATTGCGTCTTTGGGATCGGCTCAGATTACGCTTGAATTTAACGTTGGTTTTAATATGACCCGTGCAGTTCAGGAGGCGTCGAATCGACTCAATGAGGTACCGTCTTATCCGGAAGATGTAGACAAGCCGGTAATTCGTCTTTCCAGCGCGGAAACCGATGAACCGATTTGTATGTTTGAAATGTACAATACGGTTGATGACCCGACTTTCGATATTTCAGAAATCTACAATTACGCCGACCGATATATAAAACCGGCGTTGGAAAATCTCAAGGGAGTTTCGGAAGTCAATCTGCACGGAGGGCGAGAGCAGGAAGTCCAAATTCGGTTTGATCCGGAAACGCTTGCCAGAGCGGGTATTACAATCGATCAGTTACAAAATGCGATTCGCGGCGACAACGTGAACGAATCAGCAGGCGATATGGATAACGGACGATTAGACGTTCGTATGCGCATTTTAGGGCGATTTAACGACCTGGAACCGATTCGTCAAACCGTAATTAAATACGAAGACGGAATTCCGATTCGACTTCAAGACGTGGCGGAAGTCTACCTGACGGTTAAAAAACGGACTGCCTTTGCCCAATTCCGCGGCAAGCCCTGCATGGGATTGCAGGTTATGCGGGAATCCGACGCCAACGTTCTGGAGGTAACCAAGGCGGTAAAAAAACGCATGGAAGAACTTCAGGCGGAAGGCGGTTTGATGAGAATGTACAAAAACGACCGCTATAAAATTCGCGCCTCTATGATGTACGACGACGGCTCTTACATCGAGCAGGCCATTGCGCTGGTCAGAGATAATATGTTTTCCGGCGGTTTGCTGGCGATTGCCGTCTTATTGATGTTTTTACGATCGTTCCGTCCAACGCTGATTGTATCGCTGGCGATTCCTATTTCTATTTTAGGAACGTTTATTGTAATCAGACTGCTTGGCAGATCGGTAAACGTAATATCACTTGCCGGCTTAACGTTCGCCATCGGCATGGTAATCGATAACTCAATTGTTGTTTTGGAGAATATCGACCGGCATTTGCACATGGGTAAATCCCCGCGTCAAGCAGCTTACGACGGAACGGTAGAAGTATGGGGAGCGATTTTATCTTCAACTCTAACCACGGTTGCGGTTTTCGGTCCGGTTCTAACCATTCAGGAAGAAAGCGGAATGCTGTTTAGCGATATTGCCATTGCGATTTCAACCTCGATAATAATTTCGCTGTTTGTATCGGTCTTTGTTATTCCCTCTTGCTGTTCGATTATACTTCGCCGCAGCGACGCTCCGCACAGTGCGATCGTAAAAATGGCGAAGTCGGTTTTCGGATTGGCTCCGGCGGGAGCCTGGCTAACCAATCAGTTCGCCCGGATTACGTACTCGCTTATGGAGCGGTCTTTTGCCGGAGTTTGGACACGGATTATTTTAGTTATTTGTATTACGGCAATTTCGATTTTCGGCTCGATTCAACTGATGCCTCCGGCAAGCTATTTACCATTGGGCAATAAAAACCTGTTATCTGGAATGATGAACACGCCGCCGGGATATTCCCTATCACAAAATTATATACTTGGACGTATGATCATGGAGAAGATTCGTCCTTTTTGGGAAGCCGACCAGCCGCAGCAGGTTAAAGAGGAATTAGAAAAGCATCCAATATATGATTTTCAAACCGGAGAACGAATTACCGACTTGCCGCCGGTAAAAGACTTCTTTATGGTAGTCAGTCCGACCAATTCTTTTTTAATGATGACCAGCAAAGACCCCAATCGGGTCAGTCCGCTGATTGCGCTGCTCAACGATGCGATGAACGGTATCCCCGCCTCGTTCGGCTCGGCGTCCAAACGTCCTGTTTTCGGACGCGGAATGGGGTCGAATCAGGTTAATATCGAAGTTATCGGAGCGAATATGGAACGATTAAAATATTCAGCCGCCAATCTTCAGGAAAAATTACAGGAAAAATACTCAAAGGCAGGTATTAGAACCATGCCCAATAATTACGTTCTGTCCAGTCCTGAATTACAGATGAAGATAAATCAAATTCGGGCTAAAGAATTGGGAATCACCTCGCAAACACTGGCTAATATCGGACGGGCGATGGTAGAAGGTCTTATGTGCGGTGATTTCGATAACGAGGGCGATAATATCGATATAACTCTGATTCGAGATCCAGAACTGCCGCTGTCTCCATCGCAGATACAAGGTATTCCTTTGTATATTAAAGATTCGGATGGCGTCGGTAAGATTCTGCCCTTTTCTCAAATAGTGGATTTTGTTCCAGCAGAGGCGTCGCAGCAAATTCGTCGGCTAGACCAACAGCGAAACGTAACCCTGCGCGTCTTTCCTCCTCAAGAGGTAGCCTTGGAACAGGCGTTAGCCGATATCGATGTAATGGTAAATCAATGCCGTCAGGAAGGGGGGATTGCTCCCGATGTTATCATCCGTCCGTCCGGCAGCGCGGATAAACTGGCGCAAACACGCGAGGCAATGATCGGAAAATGGACAGGATTTAACTCCGATTCCCTATTTTCAATTCTGACCGGTCGATTCGCCTTGTCGTTGCTGATAACCTATCTTTTAATGGCTGCGCTGTTTGAAAACTGGGTCTATCCGTTTGTAATTTTATTCAGTATCCCTTTGGCTATGGCAGGCGGATTTTTAGGTCTGGCGTGGGTTCATTGGCTCGATCCGACTCAACAAATGGATACTCTGGCTATGCTCGGATTCGTGATTTTAATCGGCGTTGTGGTTAATAACGCGATTCTTATTGTACATCAGGCGTTGAATTTTATGAGAGGGACAGCCGAGGAACAAATAGACGGCAAGCAAACCCAGTTTGAGTACAATTCGGACAGCAGGGAAAACCGTTCATCGGATAATTCTTCCCGCTCAATGACGGCTCGGGAAGCGATTGCCGAATCTGTCAGAACGCGAATCAGACCGATTTTTATGACCAGTTTTACCAGCGTTTTTGGTATGCTGCCGCTGGTTTTAGCTCCCGGTTCAGGAAGCGAGTTGTATCGCGGATTGGGGGCGGTTGTTCTGGGCGGATTGGCGATGTCGTCTTTATTTACCCTGTCTGTAGTTCCCCTGTTGATGAGTTTGGTTACCGATTTAGGCGATTGGATTTCCCGCTGGCAAAAACCGGACTGCAAACAGAGTTGACAAACAGGACGCAGAACGCAAGACGAGATAACGCAAGACGCAAAAACTAATGGGTTATTTGATGCTGAAGGGGCGAAATCAAAACGACGCCAAGAGAAAAAATCAAGCAGTCATAGTATAACTCGGTAAAACAGCACGTCAAAGCAGAAAATTCAGGGAAAATGTACCGGATTGGTCTTGCCCAAAACCCATCTTGCGTTTATAATATAAGAGTCAATTCAAAGGCGGCGTTTTAAGCAATCAGTCGCCTTTCTTCCTTAAGACGGCAGCGGCTGATAGTTGTTTGGATAATCAACTCATGCCGAAAACGTCTTAAATTTTTCAACTTTATTGTCTGTATTTTATTCCCCGTTGGGGAGAAAAGAGCAGATTAAGGGCGCATTTATGAATATTGCCGATCATATCAGAGTTATTCCCGATTTCCCGGTTCCTGGAGTTATGTTCAGAGATATTACCTCTTTGCTGTTAAAGCCGGAGGTTTTTTCCGAAGTCTGCAATCAAATGATTGAACAGATTAAACCCATGCAGCCGGAGGTAATCGCAGCCGCCGAGGCCCGCGGATTTATTTTCGGCTCCGTCGTTGCCGAAAAGATGGGCATTCCGTTTGTTCTGCTTCGCAAACCGGGAAAATTACCGGGAAAAACGATTTCCTATCAGTACGTTTTGGAATACGGAACTAGCGAACTTCATGTTCACGATGGCGATATTCCCACCGGTTCAAGAGTCGTAATTATAGATGACTTAATCGCGGTTGGCGGAACGGCAGACGCCTGCTGCAAGCTGATTGCAAAAGCCGGCGGAAATCCGGTCGGCTGCGCCTTTGTTATCGAATTGCTCGATTTGGGCGGACGCGAAAAATTAGCGTCTACACCTATTGTCAGCTTGGTAAAACTTCACGAAAACGAGTAATAATCATGCAGTTGGATTCCATCGAATTATATCAGCTAAGCATTCCGCTAAAACAATCCTACGGCTGTCCCGGCTACAAACAAAATAGTCTGGATACGATTTTAGCTCGCGTTTGGATAGGCGATACGTACGGCTGGGGCGAAGTTTCGGCAGAATCCGCTCCGCGAACCAGCGATCAATGGGCGGAAGGAATTTTCTTTGCCGCCGAATCCCTGCTGGCTCCTTTATGGGTCGGAGAAGAGTTTACCCTGCCCTCGGATTTAACGGATAAATGGGCGAATTTGCGCGGCGTCAGCTCGGCTCAATGCTTGCTGGAAAGCGCGATGTTAGACGCAGCCGCCCGAATTGCCTCAAAACCGCTTTACGAGTACATTCGCCCCGATACAGTCGGCGGTTTTTCGGTATCGTACGATTCGTCGGAATCCGTTTTTAATCCGATAAACGTTTTCGTTCCGTTGGATCAAACAGATAACTTTGATTTATACTGCTGTCAGATAGAAAACGCCGTTAAGGAAGGTTACCGATTTTTTGAGGTGAAAATCCGTCCCGGTTGGGATATATCCATGCTGAATGGAATTGCAGATATTTTATCCGGCTGTAAATTCCATCTGTCTTTCGACGGAGGATTGACGGACAATCAGGCTGA
>CAYZMZ010000024.1:6678-16377 GCA_964479655.1 uncultured Planctomycetaceae bacterium | reverse complement strand
CTTGCTGGAAGAATTGCAGAACAAGCGGGAAGAACTCAATCCGGGATTAAAGCAGGTTCTTCAGAAGGCGAAAGACGAGCCGAAAGGTCCCTTTGGCGCGATTGTCGGGCTGGCGGGCGATTTATTCCAGGTCGGAGTTGAAGCGGCTGGTTTAATCGAACTGGCTTTAGGTCCAGCAGCGGAATATTTGGTTGTCGGCAAAGGGGGCGAGGAATTAATTCAGGCTCTCAAAGCCGGAAACATCAATTTAACCGGACGGGTTGGATTCATTTGGCTGGACGGATTTTTTGCCAGTTCCGCTTCCGACGTAAATTTGGAGGGACGAACGGGAGTTGTCGGACGGGCAGATCAATTTGTTCAAGCTGATAAAAAATACATGCCTTTAGTCAGACGGCTGCTGGCTCATACCTGGATTGTCGAATCCCTTTCCGACGCCTTTTCTCTGTCCGCGACGGTTCTGGAACCGTTAAATTATATTACTCTTACCGGAGATCGCCTCGCGGCAGACGGCTCTCTTACCAGCGGCGTTAAGCAGTCCGGCGGCGGCTCCATCGCGCGGAGAAGCGAATGGAATGCCAAAAAAGACGAGCTAGCCGAGTTGGAAAAGAAAATATTCACGCATTTGGAAGAGGCCAAGCAATTGGAACAGGCGGCAGGAAAACGCGAACAGACGCTCCGAATTGCCGAAAATCAATTGCGCAAGGCGCGAACCAAGTCCTCCGATGCCGTCAATCAGCTTACCGCTTTGGAAGAACGATTTTTACAAGTCCAGCGTCGAAAGGAGGAAATTGTACACTCCATGACAAAGGCGGAAGAAGACCGGAAAGAAACGCAACTTGCCTTATCCAAGGTTATTGAAGATAAAAAAGCCAGTCAGGTTATTCTCACCCAGCTGGAAACAACCGCGCAGCAACTCCGTTCGGACAGCGAACAAAACGACCTGCTTAAACGTCAGGCGAGCCGGGAAACTACGCAAAAACAGGTACAATTAGCCCAGTGCGAAGAACGGTGCGAGGGTTTGAAAACCGCAATCGCTCAAGACGATCAGGCGATGGACGAACGGATTCAGGATATTGATCAATGCGCCATTCACCTGAAAGAACAATCACAAGCCGAATTATCGGTTAGCATGGCGTTTTTGAAAAATCAGTCTGATTTAGCGTTGCTGTACTTGCAAAAGGAATCGCTTCAGGAAAAACTGGCTCAGGTTCGTTTGGGACGGGATTCTATTGCCGCTGCCCGACATGAACATAGCACCAATCATTCAAAAATCAGTAAAGAGGCACAAAAAATCGATAAACAGTACCATGAGGCTGAAATGGTAAAAATCGATTGGGAACATCAAAGATCAGACTTATCCGCCCGACTGAAAGAAGACTACGACATCGATATCGCCGCGCTCTCCGCCCAGGCACAAATTTCAAATCAAGACGGAGAGGCCGCTCCTGATATATCGCTGGAAGTATCGCCAGAGGTACAAAAGGAAATCAAACTGCTGCGGAATAAAATCGCCGCTTTAGGTTCCGTTAATATGGAAGCGATGACCGAAATGGACGCCTTGGAAAAACGTTTTGCTGAAATGTCGGCCCGCTACTCAGATTTAACGGAATCCAAACAGGAACTCGAAAAGCTGATTGAACGCCTTAAAGTTGACAGTCGAAGAAAATTCCAGGAAACGGTTGAAAGCGTTCGTTCCCGGTTCAATAACCTCTTTGGCGATCTGTTCGGCGGGGGACGTGCGGAAATTGTTATCGACGAAAACGAAGACGTTTTAGAAGCGGGCGTCGAAATTATCGCCCAGCCGCCCGGAAAAGAGTTGAGTCATATTTCCCTGCTTTCCGGCGGCGAAAAAACGCTTACCTGCGTTGCGTTGCTGTTGGCGATGTTTGAAGCGAATCCCAGCCCGTTCTGCGTTCTGGACGAAGTCGATGCCGCCTTGGACGAGGCAAATACCGACCGATTCAGCAAGGTACTCAAGCGATTCCAGAACATCACCCAATTCATCTGTATATCCCATTCAAAGCGAACTATGTCCGTTGCAGACACAATATACGGAATTACCATGCAGGAATCGGGCGTATCGCGACAGCTATCCGTTCGTTTTGAAGACGTAACCGACGACGGCAACATAGTAATATCCGATAAAACCGGTGCGGCGTAATTCCGCCCGTCGGGGATACTCAAACGATTCTGCCGAAAACATAAGTCCATTGGACATCCAGACAGTTCTTTAACAAACATTTCGATTAAATTTATTGTTTATGTTGACTTTGTTTGTTGACTTTGTTGAAAAATGTTTTATAATACAAAAATGACGGTTTAACTAATAACTAATTAACCCCCGGAGGTGTATTATGTTACTCAAATTGAGTTTTTTTGCATTATTTATTGCATTCATCGAATTTCTTTACCAAACGGGACAAACCGCATGGCTTTTTTTATGCTGGTTTGGCAACGATATTGATAGCTTATCGCCGTTTTGGTGGAAAAGCTATTATGAGGGTTGGGGAATATTTTTCTTCTTTTTTATTCCAGCTGTAATTATCATTGGATTAGATATAAGGGAAGCAGTAAACAACAATATGAAAAAATATAACAGTAGTCTTAACGACAATTCTATTTCAAACTCCCCTCCCAAGCCCTGAGTATCGCCTTACTCGCTTTTTCTCGGGCGGGTATCATAAACGGACGCGGTAAAAGGCGTTCCGTTTAAGGCGAAATGTAACGGCTGTTTTACGATAATATAAGTCGGAAAATTTCAAGTGGAACCCGTTTAAAACAGCGACGATATTACTCAGCTTTACTCTTGTCCGCTTGAATACGTTTCCCAACCTCCTGCAGGGTGCGAACATCAATCTCGCGCAGGCGGCCTTGATAATTCGGTCCAACGTCTAAACTGAAAATATTGCCGAACTTAACCGCGCCGAGATAATCCTGATAAATCGAATCGGCACTGCGGCAGAGATTGTCGTGTTCGGGAAGCGAATAAAACCAGTTCGCCCCGCCTTTGTGCCCCGGCAGAATCGGGTACGTAAACTCAGCGATTTTGTAGTTTTTGTATCCAGCCGCCTGACGATTATAGCCAGCCCCCGTCATATCATCCAAAGCAGAGGGTTTGCCGCATTCGCCGATTCGGACTTCGCCAGATGCCTCGCCGTGATTGTATCCAATGAGCGTATACGGCTGTATCTGATGGCAGAATTGCGTTGTTTGATCATGCGGCAGTCCGCCCGTTCCGGCTGCGTGATCAAACCAGATGTATTCAATCGGACCGTACTGCGTTAGCAGTTCTTTCAGCTGCGCCTTTTTCATTTCGGGATTAACGCTTTTGTTGTTTCGATAGACGCCGCCTTCCCAGTTCCAATCGCCTTCAGAAAAATACAGAGCCAACTTGACGCCGTATTTATCGCATGATTTCCGTAATTCAGCCAGGACGTCTTTTTTCAACGGCGAATTAACCGACTTGAACTCCGTTGTTTTCGTATCCCAAAGGCAGAAACCGTCATGATGTTTCGCCAAAAAAAGGATGTATCCCATACCAGCATCGCGAGCGGTTTTCACCCATTGATCCGTATCGACTTCCGTTGCGCGGAAAAACGAGGGGTCTTTTCCTGCCGGATTTGTCCATTCAGTACCGGAAAACGTACTCAAAGACCAGCAGATAAACATACCCCAACGAAGCGATTTTAGCTCTTCCGCCCGCTGGGAAAGGTACTCGTCAGACGGCTGCTGGGCAAAAACCGTCGAACAACGACCAAAGACCGGCAACAGCAAAAGCAAAGCCAATAAAATCCGAATAGGTAACGCATGTATACCAGTGCAAGCGTTTCTGTTTTTTATTTCTTTTGTAATCATTTGTACTCCTTTTTATTGAGGCAGGGTTGAAGGGGAAAAAGGGAATGGATTTTTATATTACTCCATTCTACCCCATCAAAAAATAAAAGTCAAGAGTAGCGAAAAAATAAATTCTAAAAAAGGGGTACACCGGATTTTACTCGTATTTCGCCGTCAAGTTAGATATACCTTTAACACTTTTGAGAATATCACGTCAACAATAGAGTACATATATAATTCGGTTTATTAATCAACATCGTATATTAAATCACATGCTTTATACATAAATACTATTGTTGATGGAAATATTTCAACCAATATTCGATTTCCGGTTCAGACAACAGATGTTCATCTTTATGTTCATCGGATTTATCAGAACAGTGCTGCGGAGATTCAGGTATTTTCAAGCCTCCGAAATACCATTTATCTGAATCAAAAAAAGAAATCTTTTTGCGCCTCGCCGCCGCTTGAATTCGATGATCGCTGGATATCAATACCGCCGATTCACCCCGTTGAAGTTTTTGGATCATTTCTATTATCAGCGTATCCGCATCCGGATAATCGCGGGAAAAGATTATCCGCATCCCTTCCACCCGATACGAATTAGGCAAAAATTCGGGCGGTTCAAGCGCGTCGAATACAATTATCGTTTCTTTTCGTACCGATTGATTCAGGTCTTTGACTAGAATTTTAATCAACGCCGTTCGAGACTGCTCCAGCTTGCCAGGCGGAAAATGCGCATTTCTCCCCGCAGCCGGAAGCAGACCGATAGCATAGATCAAATTGTATCCATCGATAATTAGCATTTTTACGCTCCGACGTGAGCGATTGCCTCAATTATTTCGTCATGAATCAAGCCGTTGGTCGCACAGATTCCGCGATTTTCCCGCAGAGTTCTGCCGTGAGAAAAATCCAGCGGCTTACCGTCTAAATCCGTAATTTTCCCGCCTGCCTCTTGCAGTACAACAGACCCAGCCGCCTGATCCCAGATTTTTTCCTTGTAATCAGGCATCTTTGCGGAAATCAATCGCAGTAAAACTTCCGCATGCCCCGACGCCAGACACGCGTATTTCGCTTGGGAATCCATTAAAACCGGATTCGCCTGAATTTTCAGATATTCAACAATCTGTTCCAGATGTCCCGCGTTTGTATGCCCCGCCTCAACAGAGCGAAGAACCCGGGCTTGAGCTGAATTACTCACTTTAGAGCTGTATATTCGTTCCGCCGTTCCGCCATTTCGCTCAAGAACGTAAGCTCCCTCACCTCGCTGAGCAAACAAGATAGAACCGGGACCGCCGACTTCCGGCTCAAATCCGCGGGTTAGATGAAGACAGCCCAAAACGCCCAGTACCGGCACGCCGTCTTCTATCAAACCCAGCGCAAAGGCGTACTGTTCATGCCGCAAAAATCCTTTCGTTCCGTCAATCGGATCTAAAACCCAATATCGACGCGATTTCCCGTCGCTGTTCCCGCGTTCGATCCACGAAGCAATCGATTCCGGCGTCTCCGACGGTTCAAACTGTTTTACAAAACCGCATACCTGATTTTGAAGAAATCGCCCTTCTTCTCCCGAAAAAACATCGCTGGATTCTTCACCCACCAGTTCGTCGTTGGGATACTGCTCCGCCAAGCGACGCGAAACCAACGCCTGAATCGATAAATCCCCTACGGTAACCGGGGATTTATCTTTTTTCTCAACTGTAGTTGGCGTAATCATCGCAGCTTGAACCGACAACGCTAGCTCAGACGCCTGGCGAGCTATCTCAATCAGGAAATCGCATAAATTTTTGTCAAACATTTTAATTTAGATAAAATAAGTATTTCAATAAAAACGGGGAATATATTATAAAATCGACAATATCGGAATCGAACTTTAAATATATACAGGATTGAGAACAAAATACCGATATTGTATAAAATATATGGAACGAATTGGAATAAAATTCTGTCTATATAATGTACGAAGATAAAAAATACTGGATAATTATACTGGAATCACTTGAAATTTTCCCGCTTATAATATCATAAACCAGCCGTTTCATATCGCCCAAATCGATAAATCAAGGAGTTAGTTTCTTCTTGCAAGGCGAAATCAAAACGGCGTCAAGGGGGAAAAATAACGCAGTTCCAGTATAAACCGTTGCGGAAAAAGCCATTTTCTCCGATAAAAGGAACTCGCAAGATCAGTATTAGCGTCAATTATACCCTTACTTTGGATATACCATGCAAAAATCACCGTTTCGCCGTTTGATTAGTTTTGAATCCCTGTCGCAATACGTTTCCGATACGCTGTCGGAAAACGCCAGTTCGTCTGTTTCCCCTTTGATTAGTCGAACTATGGCTGTCGAAACGCTGGAAAGTCGAGTTTTACTTTCAGCCAGTCCAACTCTTATCACAGACCCTATCGCATTGATGGCAGATTCGTCCACCTCAATAACCGACTTTGAAAGAGTCTATCATCCAACCGGTTCTGCCGCCATTTTATATCCTGAAAACCAAACCAGTACAGCGTTTATTTTTCCCGCAGGTAAATCAGTTCAAAGTTATACCCTGACCTTAGGAACAGGCGTTTCGACGACCTCCTATTCCATGAATATTAGCGTTGTATTGGGAAAGGATAACTTATCGTCGGGGAATTTTACCGCTAAACTGTACGATTCGAGTAAGGTCCTTGTATCAGACGGACTGATCAATTCTACAGATGGTACAATTTCGTTCAGCGGTATCACCAATACGGGCGGAACGTCCTATACGCTTCAAATTAGCCGAACGGAAAACACGGCGGAACAGATTTCGTACGGAATTAAAGCGTATCAAAGCGTTTTGGGAACCGTTGCCGATGTTGCCGTCCAATCTGGAACTTTTGCCCAATCGACGGGACAAACAACAAATAGCTATACGTTTTCTTTGGCAAAAAATACGGCTGGCAGCGTCTGCGTTTACGCTCCTGAAAGTCAAAATGTTACCGTTGTCTTGTATCAGGGAAGTACTAAAATCGCGCAAGCCGTCAATTCATCAGACGGTTACTATACAATCCCCGCTTTCTATAATTCCAATACCAGCTCCGGAACAACAGAATACACGGTCAAAGTTACCGGCGGTTCCAACCTGCAAACAGAAGCGTATACGCTGACCGTTTCAAAAAATGGCGTGTATAACGCACAAAGCGATAACTCAACGGAAACAGCAACCGATTTGGGTAAAGTCGGCTCTGTTATTGCCGGTTCCGTTTCCGGGACAAGTCAAACCCTGGAACGAACGGCAATCGACGCGGGATTAAGTTATTCAACCGGATTTGGATCTGTAATAGCTTACGACTCCAACAGACTGTACGTTTCAACCCCTAAACAAACAACCAACAGTTCTATTTTATTCTACAGTCCGGATTTAAACAGCGATTCTTGGACTCAAACCCAGTCCTGGAGCAAGCCGTCTGAATGCGCCTCGGACGGGTTGTTCGGCTGCAGTTTATCGGCATCGGACAACTGGCTTGCCGCCGGAGCCTCATACGATACCGTCAACGGCGTGAAAACAGGATCCGTGTATCTGTATAATCAAACAACCAAGAACGTCCAGCGAATTACTCCCGCCGACGGAAAGGCAGGAGACTGCTTCGGAGCTTCCGTGGTTGTTAAAGGCGAATGGCTGTTTGTCGGTTCTACATCGGCTGAAGGAGGACAGACTAATTCTGGTGCCGTGTACGTATATCACCTCAATTCACAAACCGGGGTTTGGGACTACAGCCAAAAAATCGTCAGTGAAACTAATGTCAGTATCGCTAAATTCGGATTCGCCCTGGACTGCGATGGAACCACTTTGGCTGTCAGCGCGCCGTTTGACAGCACAGACGGAATTTTAGATGCCGACGGAGCGGTTTACACCTATCAGTTACGGGGATCGCAATGGACGCTCACCCAAACAATTTCTCTTGCTTCCCTGACCAGCGTTCCCGGCGGTTTCGTACTGAATTTAAACGATATGCAGTTTGGATACAGTCTGAAATTGAACAACGGCAAGCTGGTTATCGGCTGTCCCGGATTTAAAAACGGAAACGTAAAGGGAATCGCAGGAGTATTTGAACAAAACGATACCGGTGATTGGATAAATACGTCTACTCTTTATCAAAGCAGTCAGTTCGTCAGCGAGTTTGGAACCTCTGTCGATATTTCCGGCAATAAAATCATTGTATCAGCAGCGGGACAATCCTGCAGCGTATACGTATTTCAAACCTCTTCTGCCTCAAACCAAAGCTGGGAATTGGCTTCAACCATTTCCTCTACCGGCGTCGATAATTTTGGGCAGAGTGTTTTAATTGCCGGAGATAAAGTCATCGTAAGTTCGCCCAGTTCAGAATCAGGGGTTACTTCCAGCCAACTGCTTCAATCCTATTCAAGCCTGGGTACCGCTAATTACTATTTACTGAATATAACATCACGTACAGGAGCCGATGCTACATTCAGATTTGCCCCGACAAACGGTCTGACCCTAAACGACGTCGACGTATTTCTGACCGACGCTCAGGGAAATCGATTGGATTCTCTGCTAACACTTACCAATTCCTACGGGGGCATTTATACAACCGGATCAATCGAACTGGGAACCAATGCATCGGGAACATATTATCTATGCGTTCAGCCTCATTCTGGTTGTTCAGGCGATTACAGCGTATCGGTTTCCTACGCCGCAAAAGGTGAGTTTAACGCTGATTTGCAAAATCCGCAGGAATCGGCAAGAATTACTCAAATGCCTTCCAAACTGATATTCAAGTTTTCAGACGTATTTAACTGTTCTTCTTTAACTACGGCAACTCTGGTTGTCAACACCGGGGTTAAGTCGGTTACCCTTAACAGTTCAAACTGTACTATAATAGACGGAAAAACCATTTCCGTTTCAACCTCAGCGTTTTCCTCTCTAACGGGACAAATTTCCTTTTCCTTTACCGGAATTACGGATTTATGGGGCAACACGATTTCCTCCGATTCAAGCACGCTTTACGTCGATACCACCGCTCCTGGACTGACCGGAAGTTCATATATTGATTATGACGGAACAAAAGTATATTATTCCGGTTCAAGTGCTTCAATTAAACAGAGCAGCAGTACCGTTATTTCTCTTACCTTTGACGACGATATTAACCTGCCGGAAAGCGCGGCGGCTATTAAAAGATGGATTAGTATCACCGGTTCAAACGGAAATTCAATCGATTTTGATACTGCCGTTAATACCAGTACCCATACCGTGGTTTTGACAATCAGTACCACCTTGTCTGATGACGCCTATACCATTGAACTGTCAGACAATTTCGTCGATATGGCAGGAAACAAGCTCAATTCAGCCAGTTCCAGCTGGACCTTTTTCGTTAATTCGACGGAAAGTATTTCCATGCCGAATGTAACCTCCGGCATGACAGACGGCTCGTTGCTTTATACCTCCAGTATCAGCGGTAACATTTCTCAATCAGGGGAAACGGATAAATTCACCATTCGTATTGATGCAGATAATATGTACAGCGTGTACGTTGTTCCTAATTCCAGTTCCGCCTTAAAACCGACCGTAACCGTTGTTTCCGGCAGTTCAACAATCGGAACCGCCACCGCTACTTCTACCGGAACTACTGCGGCACTGGAAGGAAAACTTGTTTCTGGAGATACTTATAAGGAGTACACGATTCAGGTTACCGGCGCGTCAAATTCTACCGGCGGATACACGGTCTACGTTGTTCTCAACGGTGTTCTCAACACGCCAACGTCAAGCTCTACCGTAAAAGCACTTTATACAGGAACAAGTTCCTGGTTTTCCCCCGCCTTTGCCAATACCAATACAACCAAAAGTAGAAGTTTCACCTGAAACACTTACAAATGATGC
>CAYZMZ010000024.1:5488-6668 GCA_964479655.1 uncultured Planctomycetaceae bacterium | reverse complement strand
TATTGTAAACGTTTTGGGAAATACGTTGTCCGGTACGCCGTCTTCCGATCAGATTTATAAACTTGTCGTTTCTTCCAAAGATTATATGTCGATTGTTCTCAATCCCGGAACCAATTCGGGAGCCAAAGTCGGCATTTACTCCTTGGGAAACTGTCAAGCTAGTTCACAAATTGCCGAAGGGTATATAAACGAAAACGGACTTCTGGTTATAGATCCTCTATTTAATACGACAACCTCCTTGGGAACCTACTACATAAAAGTTTCCGGCGTAACCAGTCAATATCAGCTCACCGCCATAAGAAACGGGGTATTGGATTTGGCTCTGGATTCCAGTGATATAACTTCATCCAGCGTATACAAAACCGTTGCTGGAACAACGCAAGTTCTGGTTTATGTATACGGACATACGTCTTATATTTCCAATACCCTGACCGATTCCCAAATGCAGATATTGGAACAGTCTGGGCAGGTAACCGGAACCAGCGTCAGTATCAGCGGGGATTGGGCGGTAATCGGTTCGCAAACGTCTTCCAGTCAATACGGCAGCGTTAAAATTTATCAAAAAGTAAACGATACCTGGGTTTTACATACCAATTTAACCGGTAGCAGCATCAATGCTCTGGGGTTCGGCTGTTCAGTTTCGATCAGCGGAAATTACCTGGCTGTTGGGGCGGAAAACGGCTCGAAAGACGGTTCCATCTATTCAGGAGCGGTATTCGTCTATGAGTATAACGGAACCAGCTGGAATCAAATTTCTGTAGTCTATCCCGAAAACAGAACAACTAAAGACGGCGTTATGTTTGGTACGCACGTACATATCGACGGAAACTGGCTGGCTGTCGGCGCAACGCAGGATATTTACAACGGAAGCGTTTGCGGAAGTGTGTATATGTACAGACTAGATTCATCCTCCGTTACATTCACCCAGCAACTGCTGGCAGGGGCAGATTCTCACGTTTTAGAACGCGATGCGTCCGTTTGCGAGTACTTTGGTTATTCTATCGATATAGATAACAACTGGATGGTAATCGGTTCTCCCTCTGATTTTATTTACAATACCGGAGCCGCCTACGTTTTTTACTATGACGGTATTCATTGGGTTCAATCCGGTATAATCAGTTCAACCTCGCTGCTTAATTACGGCGATAAATTTGGTACTCAGGTTGCCATTGAAGACAAT
>CAYZMZ010000024.1:0-5478 GCA_964479655.1 uncultured Planctomycetaceae bacterium | reverse complement strand
CCAGTGGTATCTGCGATTTCTTTAAATTTAAGATTGAAGACAATTTTGTAATCGTTTCCGCTCCAGAACACAAGTCAAATACCGGAACCGGCTCGGTTTTCGTTTATAAAATTTCCGATTTTGGAACTACGCCTAATTTTGTATATCAGTTGCAACCGTCTGTAGAGGGAACCGCTAATTTTGGATTATCGATGGATTTTTCCAATAATCAGATTCTCGTTTCCGGATATACAGACAGTACTTTAACGCAGTCTAAAACCTGGATTTATCTGCTGGATTCTGCGGGTACGCCGTATTTAAGCTCGACAACAGACGCAGCGGCAGGAAAAACCGTAGTATGCGCCGCAAACAGCAATATATTATTCTCGCGCCCGGAATCGGGAACGATACTGGCTTCCGACAGTTTATCTCAGATAGATACGTTCACCTTTACAACCGATGCAAGCGGAACGATTACCGCTTCGCTGATTATTCCGTCGAATAATTCGGTGGGAGATTTCGTTAATAATCTGGGAGGAGTAGTCAGTTATTATTCTGCCGATGGAACTCAGTTTTATTCGGATTCTCAATTCACCTCAGGCACTTATTCTGCCGTAATAAAATCCTATGCCGGTCGTTCAGGCGAGTATATTTATTACCTGTCTTATCCCCGGACGACGTCGCCTTCGGCAAGTACGTTTGAAATTACCGGTTTTGCCAACGGCATCAACAATCGGGTACAATCTTCAACCTCTACCATAGACATTCAGTTTAATACAGCGGTGGACATATCTACCTTAACTACCGCCATTCAAAACAAGGAGATTAAAATTAATGGGGTTGCCGTTACTTCGTATACCGCCGTAGACGGTAAAACGATTCGCCTAACCGTTCCCTCTGGCGGGGCGTCAAGCAGTCAATACGTTCTAACCGTTCAATCCGGTGCGATAGCAAATCTTGCCGGACAAACAATTGGTGAATCCGCGCTTACGCTGACTATAGATTCTACTCCCGTAATCCCGACAATGTACAATACGACCGCCAAAAGCGGATTCCAGGTACTTACCGTAAATCTGTCCGAGGAATTGCTCAACGCTCCTTCCTTAAGTGAGGTTACGCTTACCGGAGCCAAAACCGGCGCGGTTGAGCTGGAATCTATTGTTTACGACGCACAAACAAAAAAACTGTTAATCAGAGCAGCTTCCCTGCCTGACGATTATTATACGCTGACTTTAATAACATCAAATGGAGCGTATGCTGATTTGGCGGGAAACTGGCTTGACGGTAATTCATCACAGTCTGGAATACAGAATTACATACTGAACTTTTCTGCCGACTGGTCAGAGGCGCAAACTATCGATTATACCAGCAGCAATTACACTTTAATGGAACTGGGAAATGCGTGGATCGCCTCAGCCGATGGATATTTAACCGCCGGCGATACGGATACCATCAATTTGAATAATATTCCGATTAACGAAACCGCCAGTATTTTTGTAGAAACAACCAACGGCGTAAAACCAACCGTTCTGGTTTATAAAGGCAGTATTTCAGAGGAAAATCTGGTTGAAACTGATACGATCGGACAAAACAATTCCGGTGCCTGGCTGTTCGGGTTTACCAGTTCTACCAAGACAAATTATATCGTTGTACTGAAAAACGAAACGACCTCGGAAGGTTCCTATACGCTCACGGCAACGGTTAACGGACATCAAGAAATTGAACAGATCGGTCTGTCAAACAACAGTATCGAAAACGCGGAATCAATCACCGGTCTGTTTTACGATAACGATGCGGTTACCGTTCAGGGAAATCTGTCTTCCGCAACAGATGTAGACTGGTATAAATTTAATCTTTCCAAAGGCAATTGGGCGAATATCTATCTTATCAAAAACGATAACGCCGATATTTCCCTTTCCTTATATGCCAACGGAACACAAATCGCTGCCGGAGTTAAAACCGATGATTTCAGTCAGATGATTACAAATTTGGTTGAAACCTCTAATTCAGGTTCGGATTACTTTATTAAAATTAGCGGCAACGCCGGAGATTATCAATTATTGGTTGCTACGGACACGGTCTATAATCAGGATTCCCAATCAGCGTCGGTAGTTCATAACAATTCCTGGGTAATCGGTACGTTGGATAAATCCAGCGGATACGAAAATACCTTTGTACAAACAGACATTGTATCTTCAGATTCTCTCGGACGCGGTTCATTTTTCGGTTCTTCAGTTTCGGTAGATGGAAACTGGATGGTTGTCGGCGGACGATTCGCCAATCAATCCGGTATTAGCAGCGGCTACGCGGCCATCTACCGCTCCAGTTCTACCGGATGGACGCTGTTTAAGGAACTGACCCCTTCCCAAGTCAACGGCAACGACCAACTCGGATACGCGGTTTCGGTCAAGGGAAATGTAGCTCTCGTTTCCGCTCCCATTCAACAGCTTGACGGCTGCGTGGGCAGCGTTTACGTTTACGAATACGAAAACGGAACCTGGAACTTGAAATCCACTGTGAATCAATTCGGTTCGGACGTCGTTTTCGGACTGGATGTTCAGGTTATCAGCGATACGCGCATTGCAGTCGGTTCTTCGTCGCAAGCAGCGATTTATACCAAAAACAGCGCAGGAAAATGGGTTCTGGAATCCGGTTCGACTATTTCTCAAAACGATGTCATTACGCCGGAAAATTATTCAATTCAGGGATTCGGTTCCAGTATCGGCGTCAACAGCAAAGACAATTCCAATATCATGGTTATCGGAGCGGCCAACACCAGTTTCTACAATTCCGGTTCCGGCTGGCTGGATAACATCGGACTGGCTTTTATCTATCAGTATAACAGTTCAACTCAAACCTGGACGGCAGCCGAAACGCTGGAATTATCTGATTCTTCAAACATCGAATTGTCGGCCGATGCCGGATTCGGTTCGGATATTTTAGTATACGGAAATTACGTTTGTGTTTCCGCTCCGCGCGCTTCATCCTACGGAATGACGGAAAACGGAGCGGTTTATATTTACGAACTTCGTAATGGAGCCTGGTATTTGGACACCACATTAACCGGAGGACAAGATGGTGAACTTTTCGGCAGTTCTATTGCATTGGATGGAAACTGCCTGGTTGTCGGGTCGATGTACTACAGTTTTACTACAACCAGTGGATCGTTATTGTACACCGGCAAAGTAACCGCCTTTGAACAAAACGCCTACGGAAACTGGATTACACAACAAAGCGTTCTTTCCGGCGATACTACCATGGGAGCTTTTGTCGGTTCTGCGGTAGATTTGAACAACGGCGTACTGGCTATCGGAGCCGTTGGACAAAGACCTGAAAACGCGATTGATTCACCCCGAAGCGGGGTCGTATTTACTTACGCCAGCGCAAATACGGATGATGAATATACGTTCAATATCGACGCGACGAAAAAAATTGATCTGACTATTAACAAAGTGTCCTCGCCCCTTTCCGCGCTGACTTCCATCGAAGTTTATTATCGCAAGGCGGGGTCAACCACGGAAACCAAAGCAACGCTTACTGCTATTACCAACGGCTGGACGGCTTCTATTAGTTCATCTCTCGGTTCGGGCGATTACATTTTCCGAATCGTCAACACCGGAACGGTATCGGGGCAGTACGCCATGAAAATTACCAATTCCGGCATTGATACCACCGGAACGTTAGCCGTATCCTCCATCTCGCCGGCATCTGATGCGCGGCTGGATTATAAGACCGATACAATCAGCGTTACCTTTAACAAAAAAATTCGTCCTGATTTAATTGCCAAGACGTTAAATTCTGTAGAACTCACCTGCGGGGGAACAACAATTGATGTGCAATCTGTCAAATTGGATTCGGATGGTAAAACCGTTCTCATTTCGCTCAACGGAAGTTATCCGTATAAAAACGATACCATTAAACTGACGCTCAACAAGGACAACTTCGTTACTCTGGACGGAGCGATGATGACTTCTAACTATGTGCTTAATTATACGATTCCTTTGGAAACCGTAGCAACCACCTCAGAGGTTATAATCACAGATTCGTTGCTGACAATAAACATTCAGTTTGACGAAAATGTCAGCCCCAGCAGCAACGCCTTGTGGAAAGAGGTAACCTCGTTCAAGGTTTACTATCCGTCCACTCAATCGTACGTAACCTGGATTCCTCAAGACCTTCATTTTGCCTACGATTCGACCAATCATATTTTAACCGTTACCAGCAGCGATGTTATAACGGAAAACTGCGAATATCAATTGATTTTAGACGGCGACAAGGTTTTCGGAGACGATTCCGGCGAACCGCTCAGCGGTCTGATAAACAATCAATATGTAATTCCGTTTATCAATTCCTCCAATTCGATTACCATTTCCGGCGTTGTCAATAAATCCGCGAATACTACTATCGATTCCAACGGCGAAACTGCGGCGTTGGCACCGGAGCAGTGGATTGACGAATGGCAGAATTTTTACCTGGAATTATGGGCGCAGTCAGATTTAGATTCCGTTGGACAAATTAATCTGGAAATTAATTACAGTAGCGACATGTTCATTCCGGCAACATCCGATTCGGGAGGTTATATTTTTGAGGCGGCAACCGCTTTTACCGGCAGCAACGGCTCTTTCTCCATTAAACAACTCAACGGGAAGATTATTGTCAGCGCCGAAACGACCGTCGAGGATTTAGGCAGCAGCGATCACGGCAAGAACGTCTTTTTAGGCAGAATTAAATTCGTTCCCTCCGAAAGCGGGGCCGGTGTTCCGATTACCGTTTATCAAACCGGAGAAGCCTATACAACCGGAATTACCCTTTCCAGCTACAGTTTAGGACGAACGCAAGACGGAACAGCCATCAACCAGAAAACCGCTCAAACGACTACCGAAGTATGGCCGGTTATTTACGATTTGGATGACAGCAATGCCGTCAACATGCAGGATTTCATTCAATTCGCAACGAATTTCAATACGACCGCTGATATAACCAAAACTTCATGGTATACAGATTTTGATAGTTCGGGTACAACCAATATGCAGGATTTTATCCAATTCGCTACCAACTTCAACGCCAATCGAAAATCAGGAAGTACGATTTCTTACCCCGCTGATTTTATCACCAAGATAAAAGATAGAATCGACAAGGCACTAAATCCGGTTTCCGCCGCCGCGCTCCCCGTCCAAACCGAATCAATTCAGACCGAATCAATTCAAGCGGTAACCGTCGATACAACGCAAACCATCCAGACAACGGTTACCGAATCGCAGTCGGAAACCCCCGTTTCGACCGCTGCGGCAACCGTATCAGTTGTACAGCAGATTCAACCCGTTGTTACAATAAGCAATCCCGCGATAACCGCAACGGTTACTCTCGAACGGACTGTCAGCATCGCAACCCAAACTGACGTGAAGCAAAATGACGTGAAGCAAACGGAAACGGAACAAACGGAAACGGAGCAAACGTCGATTACAACGCCAACCGCCTCCATTCTTCTGGACGATTCAT
>CAYZMZ010000023.1:0-16405 GCA_964479655.1 uncultured Planctomycetaceae bacterium | reverse complement strand
CTGGGACGAACTAATAACCAGGAATCTTTCCACGATAAACGCAAGCCGTCGTTCGTTTCGACTTTGGCGTCGGGAAATCGTTCTTGAAGTTGCTGATATAAAATCGGCAGTTTATCGGCGGGAAACGGAGCTTTGGTTTTCAAAATACTGTACGGACGAATTTCGTCTGCCAGCACCCCAATCGGCTTTCCCTCCGATGCCATCAACGCTAAAATCTGAGCCATGCCGACAAAACTGTCGCGCACGTAGCCTACCTGCGGGTCGATCGGTCCGCCGTTGCCTTCTCCGCCGTAAACCGCCTTCGATTTAAGCATTAAATCTACTACGTTCGCCTCGCCGACCGAACTGCGAATACAAATACTGCCCCCCAAAGCGCAAATATCTTCGTTCATCTTGCTGGTCGCGCAGTTGATTACTACCGACCCATGCCGGGATTTCAACGCCTGTTTAACGCATAAAGCTACCGTATATTCTTCGCCAATATATCGGCCTTGGGCGTCGATAATTGCTAACCTGTCGGCATCCGGGTCCTGACAAAAACCAATATCGCACCCGTTTTTTACTACCAATTCGCCGACTTGCTGCAAATTCGCCTGAATCGGTTCGGGAGTATGCAAAAACTGACCGTTTTGCTTATCGCCCAATACAATTACCTGGCACCCCAAAGATTCCAGCAACTTAAGCCCCTGCCCTGACCCCGACCCGTTATTGGAATCCAGCAGCACATTAAATCGCTTCTTTTGGACGGAACTTACATTTATCGTTTTACAAACTGCATTCAAATGAACGCTCGGACTGACAACTTCGTTTTCCAACTCGACCGGAAATCCGTCCAGAGGAAAGCTAATTCCGTCCTGAGTTAATTTTTTATACAGATTCAAAACAGAGGTACCCGTCTGCCCGGAAATCACTCGACCTGTACAGTCGAACAGTTTGATTCCGTTATAGGCGTCTGGATTATGACTGGCCGTAATCTGGATTCCGCCTTTGGCATGAAGGTATTTTGTCAAAAAACCCGCTGTTGGAGTCGGCTCAACGCCGAAAAAAATCGGCTCAAAAGCCGCCCGGCGAATTATATCGCAAAACGCACCGGAATACTTATAGCCGGAAGGACGCCCATCGCAACAGACCACAATTTTATTGGTTGTATGAATTTGAGCGTCTTTTAATACCGACATAAAAGCCGAAATATACCGGGTTGCCGGAATCTCAAACGATTCACCTACCAAACCACGAAGTCCAGATATAGTTACAATTGGTTCAGACATGAATTAATTTACTCTATTTCTAATTTACTCTATTTCGTTCAGGGCGCAGGCGAAATCCAATCTGACTGCGTTTTTACCGCCGACCGATACGCTGGCCGACATAAAAAACGCATTCGCCATTTTTTCTTTCAAATGTACATTTATCTCGATCGTATCTCCGGGACGAACCATCCGCTTGAATTTTACATCCGAAATACGGGTTGCAACCGGAACCCGTTTAACGTCGGTACTTGAATTACCGTCAGATGAATCGGATTGCTCCTGCTTTAATAACCGGGATAAATAAATCGCCCCCGCCTGCATGGCAGATTCACACAAAATAACCCCCGGAACAAGCGGAAAATCAGGATAATGCCCCGCAAAAAAATATTCATCCGGCTGAAACGTTTTGCGGCAGATTATTCCATCTTCCTCAATCTGTACAATTGTATCTACATACAAAAACGGAGGACGGTGCGGAATGGCGGATAGTATTTCTTCGGGATAATTCATTTTACGTTACTCCATTTTTTTATGGCATACTGCCATTGATTCCAGGCGGTACAAACATCGTGAACAATCCATTTTATTTCATCCCAGGATTTTTCATCTCCCACCGCGCGTTTTACCTCCAGACGAAGCCAATCTCCCGATATAACCGGAACGCCTTGACTATCTCGCGGAGCCGCTAAAAACAAACGAAAGAAATCACTTCGCGCCGGCTCGCCTTCCCAGGTACACATACTTCTGTATACCGTGCAACGATTAGCCATCGCAGCGACCAGTTCTTGTTCTGACATCGGAACAACGGCTTCTTCCTGCGGATTTTCTTCACCCGGTCGAATTTCACCGTAAACCGTATCCGCACCGCGAAGCGATCGAATCGCTTTTAACGCCAGCGTTTTATCGCGCTTACGCTCTTCCTGAATCCGTTCCTGTTCTTCGGCAGGCAAAACATGAAATACTATCTTCCATAGATGTTTCTGAATCTCTTCCAACGAATACTCGCTGAGCAATTCCGTTTGCAAATCATCCGAATTTTCAAAACCTAAACCGGCAATATCGTCGTTGGACAGGTTTTCCAGAGTCGCTCTTTCAACCGTATCAAACACAATATAGCCTACCGTGGGAATATATGACCGCTGCCCGACATTCCAATGAGAATATCCGGCAACACGTAACGTCCGATCCTTTTTCCCCAAACGAATTAACGTAATATATTTTTTAGGAAACAATAACATGTTGGGGGACTGAATTACTCTATGACAGCTTTTTTGGCAACGACTTTTTTAGTTGCCGTTTTTTTCACCGTTTTTTTGACAGTCTTTTTAGCCGTCGTTTTTGCGTCAGTTTTCTTTACGACTTTCTTTACGACTTTTTTCACCGCTTTTTTCACGACTTTTTTCCGCCGTCGTCGAACCGTCCCGCCTCTGGCCGCTCGTTGAGCCAGCAAATCCAACGCCTGTTCAAAGGTAATAGAATCCGGCGATTCGTCCTTGGGCACGGAGGCGTTTGTTTGACCGTCTGTAATATACGGTCCATACCGCCCGTCCATAATTTGAATCGCTTGTTCTGTAACCGGAGAAACCGCCAATTCTCGCAACAGCGTTTTCGGCTTCGCCGCCGCACCCCGCCGCCCCTTCGGAACGGATAACAGTTCCAACGCCTGTTCCAACGTTATATCTATGGGAGAATACGTATTGTTCAAAGAACGCGTTTCGTCATTCCACTTTATGTACGGTCCGAACCGACCGTTGGAGGCGATAATCGGCTGACCGTCTTGCGGATGATTACCCAGCTGACGCGGAAGCGACAGCAGTTTAAGCGCAACATCGACGGTAACATCTTCCGGATTCATGCCCTTTAACAGAGAAACGTTTCTCGGCTTTTCTCCGCCTTCCTCTACAGCTCCGTACTGAACATAAGGTCCGTATCGACCTACTTTCAGAAAAAGCGGCTTGTTCGTTTGAGGATCATAGCCCAACGGCTGCTCACTGGTTTCGTTTTGAGTAAATAACTCCTCCGCTTTTTCCATCGTTAATTCATCCGGGGGCATATCATCTGGAATACTGGTACGACGTTCACCCTGCTCGATATACGGTCCAAAACGTCCGATTCGCACGGCGATTTCCGGTTCACCCGGCTTGGGAGAACCTAAAACGATGGTACTAATATCGCGTGCTTCGATTTCTTCCGATTTACTGTCCAGCTGAGGTTTAAGACCGTCTTTTTTCTTGCCGAAATAAAACTCATTCAGATAATCCAACGACGTCATTTCTCCGCGGGAAATAGCATCCAAATCATCTTCCATATCGGCAGTAAACTGATAATCGACCAGCGTCGGCAGATGCTTTTCCAATAACTGGGTTACCGCAAACGCCGTCCAGGTAGGAATCAGCGCGTTGCCTCGTTTGAAAACGTAATTGCGCGCCATGATCGTATCTATAATAGACGCGTACGTACTCGGACGGCCGATACCTTTTTCTTCCAGCGTTCTGGTCAAGGCGGCTTCTGAATATCGAACCGGCGGCTGAGTGGTATGCGCCTTGGTTTGCAATTCCTTGCACCCGACCGGCTGACCAACACTCATTGCAGGCAGAATATCTTCCTGATCTGCCAGTTCTCCCTCGGGATCGTCGGAACCTTCGACATACGCTCGTAAAAATCCGGGGAAATCGACGGTTTTACCAGTCGCCTGGAATTGCGTTGAATCCATTTCCAGCATAATCGTTGAACGCATACCGGTTGCATCTTTCATCTGACAGGCGACCGTTCGTTTCCAGATTATATCGTACAGCTTCATTTCATCTGAATTAAGCCGTCCGCGGAGCGTTTCCGGCATTTGGAATCGTTTACCTGCCGGACGAATCGCTTCGTGCGCTTCCTGAGCGTTTTTTACTTTCGTCTGATATATTCTCGGAGAATACGGCATGTAATCGGAACCGTACTGCTCTTGAATAAGCGTTCTGGCGGCATGAATTGCCTCGGTAGACAAATTGGTACTATCAGTACGCATATAGGTAATATAACCGTTTTCATACAAACTTTGCGCGGTTTGCATCGTTCTTCGCGCGGTAAAACCGTACTTCCGGTTGGCTTCCTGTTGAAGCGTACTGGTTGTAAACGGAGCCGGCGGTTTGGTCTGATACGGCTTTTCGTCTATAGAAACGACCTTCGACTGCTCCGACATAAGCCGATTTACCAGCTCATGCGCCGACTTTTCGTCCAACAGCATTAAATCTGAATGCCGCAATTGACCGGTTTCAGGATTAAAATCCCGACTGGTTGCAACGCGCTTGCCATTTATCGAGTACAGCCAGGCAAAAAACGTTTTTTGACTTTCCGTCTGGAACGTTCCTGAAATATCCCAGTAATTGGCAGACTTAAACGCCATTCTCTGACGTTCTTTATCTACTATCAGACGGACGGCAACCGACTGAACTCGTCCTGCGGATAATTTCGGACGGACTTTTCGCCATAGAAGCGGGGATACCTCGTAGCCGTACAGTCGGTCTACGATTCGCCGGGTTTCCTGCGCATGAACCAAGTCTTGGTCTATCTGACGCGGATTATCCAGAGAATTGAGAATCGCGTCTTTGGTTATTTCGTGAAAGACCAGTCTCTGTACCGGGACTTTCGGCTTGAGCAACTCGCACAAATGCCAGCTGATTGCTTCTCCCTCGCGATCCTCATCGGTTGCCAGATACAGCTGAGAGGCTCCCGATAAAAGTTGTTTGAGTTTTTTTACCTGTTTGGTTTTATCGCCTGGTACGATATAAACCGGATTAAAATTATCGTCTACGTTTACTCCCAGATGCGCCCACGGTTCGGACTTGTATTTTTCCGGGATTTCTTTCGCTCCCTGCGGAAGATCGCGAACATGTCCAACGCTCGCCTCTATCCGATAATCATCGCCAAGATAGCGGCTTATCGTACGCGCTTTAGCGGGGGATTCGACTATTACAAGGGAATAGGAATTTTTTTCTGTGGCCATAAATCTGCCTGTTAGGTCTGTGGGAATATAATTATGATGGAACCAGTATCACCTCATTCCATCGTTTTGTACTATCTCTGATTGAGTATTAGCCGTTTCATCGTATAAATTCTGAATCGCCATTTTCTCAATCGGACTGCTTACCAAAGCCAAATCGACTATTTTTATTTCTCTATATAATATATCACTCGAAAATTAATACAATCCCCCGGTATTAATAACTGATTATTCAGACTTATTCACACAAAATTGCGTTTATTACCTAATAAATAGGCTTTATTGACTACAACAATATTATTTATTTATCAGAAGGATAAAAAACTTTTTTTATTTCAGGAGAAACAGTTATGCTTAAAAATTGCAGTTTAATCGCGGTCTTGTCCCTTATTATAGCCGTCGTATTATTTACCAGCGGGTGCGATGAATTAAAAAAACGGCATTTAAGTCATTTTGACAATCCCCAAAAACAGGAACCGGACATAAAAATTCGACATCAGCCTCAAATAAACGTCCCGGAAAGTAACCCCTCCCCCGCGGACCCCAAAGACGGTAAGTTGTCCCATCTCAATTTATCTGACGCTAAAAATAGCTCAACGACAATCGATAATTACAAAAGCGTTATTCTAAAAATCGAATACCCGCAAGATTACAATATTCAGGTCAAACTGATTAATCCTCCAACGGAAGAACCCCCAAAAGAACTATCGCCTACCTCCGATTTATCCCCGTCCCAGCCGGATTTATCCCCCTTCAAGCCGGATTTATCCCCGTCAACCCCGGACGCCGCCGTATCAGCCCCTATAAAAACAACAGATTCAGATAAAATCAGCGAAACTCCGCAGACAAATTCAGATAAGTCTATGCAGGGTAAGTCCATGCCGGTTAAGTCCATGCCGGATATTTCCACGCCAGATAATTCGGACAAGTCAAATTCAGACGAGGAAAAAAGACCTGCTGTCAACACGGATTCTCTGGCTCCCCCTCATTCGACTTCCGAGGACAGCCCCAAAATTCAGCCGCAAAACCAACCAGAAAGCAAAGCCGAAAATCAACCGGAGATAAAATCGGATTCCCCCTCTTCCCTTTTACCGCAAAACACGCCTGAAAACAAACCGATTCCCGAAAATCCCGCTTCGTCCCCAATAATAAATACCCCCGAATTCCCCAAGCCGGATTCCGAACATCTTCAGCCAACGCCCACGGTAATCGTCCCTGAAACAGAAGTTACCGTTCCTGAAAAATCGCCGGTAGACGTGCCCATCGGTAATAATCCCGCTCTGGTTTCTCCGCCCGATACCAATCTAACTCCAATTCCCGTTATTCCCGTAGAATCATCGGACGATATAGCTCCGACAAACGACGCCCCGCTGGTAATTCCCAACGCCTATTACCCGCTTCGTTACAAATAATACCCGCCCTCAGAACCCCTGTTTCCCCTCCGACAAGACATAAAAAAAGACGCGGCAAATCCTTTTCGCCGCGTCTGAATTTTTACGAACATGAACCGAAGACAGTTCTATTAGAAGCTGTACAGCAGATCAAAACCAAGGGTAAGCTGATCAGGCTTGGTAAAATCGTCACCAAAGCCCATCGCGTCGACTCCAACTCCGGGGAACTGGATACTGTCGTATCGTAATTCCGGTCGAACGATAAAGTTCTTGTTGCACAGAGGCGTCCAGTTGGCACCCAAGGTCAAACTAATCTTTTCGTTTGAGCCGTTATCAACACCATATTCATTCATTTTGGCCCATTCAATTCGCATTCCCCATCTCCAACAATCGTTGACAGTATAGTACAAATGCTGTCCTAAAACCGTATTTTCAGCATTGGCTGAATTAATTCCCGCGTAAACCAGTTCGGAAACCCAATCCAGCTTATCGGTTACATTGATGTCCAAAACAACAGAGTGCACTGAACCATAGGCATATTCCGGTTCGTTTAATTCGGTATCATAAAAATCTGCCATGTTGCCGGCTAAGAAAGCGTACTTCAAGCTGGCACTTTTATTGATATGATAGGTAAAGGAGCCGACGACCATGCTTCCGCCCGTTTCAGAGCTAAAACCTTCATCAATTCCATTGACCCAACCGAACATAACGTCCAGATTTTCAAATCCTTCATAGCTGAGGGTAACGCCCGTATGGGTTACCGGCAGAGCGTCGAACGCCAAACTGCGGCTATAGAAAAACCGGTCTGTTCCTTTGGCGCCTTCATATCCCAAGGGGGTATAAAAATGCCCCGCTGTCAAAGTCCAATCGTTAAACCCTAATTGAGCATACAATTGAGGAACCGCGAAACCGTAAGCGTATCCGCCATCACGGTTTGTTCCTGTTCCCCAGGCTTGATCCAATCCGTTATGAACGCGCATAAATCGGTAGTTTTCGCCGAACATAACATCGACGCCAGCTCCCCAATCCATACCGCAACCGTTGGTATTGACTTTCTTAACGCCGCTTAAATAAATGGCGTCAAACTGACCTCCGTTGTAACTGCCGGAGTTGGTATAGGAATTGCTGTTCGCTCCGCGCGTATTGCACAGAATACCAGCATCAACGTAACCGCTCCATTCAAATTTGGACGCCATGCAACCTAAAATACCTCGGTTGCAGCAGCCGTTTCGCCACGCCGCGCCAGATAACCCCTGGCAGCCCGCCGCCGCAGGGTCGCAGCAAGCTCCCCCGACAGAATCGCACGCCGCTGCTGGACCGCAAGCCGAAACAGCCGCTACCGCAGGGTCACAAGCCGCTGTTACACAACCCGTTGCTGCAAAAGTTTGATTGGAAAACATTCCGGAGATAAAAAACAGTGCTCCGGCAAAAAGGTGGATTTTTCTCATAATAATTACCCTTCACCCAGAAAAATTTTTATACTAGTTCCACTTGACTTTTTCTGATTTGCAGAACAAACCTCAATCATTTCATTTCGCTCCCATTGCTCAAACTTTGTTTGTTCAATGGAGACCAAATCAAAACGACGTCAGGAAGAAAAAATCACGTAGTCATAGTAAAATTTCCAATACGCTTTACTATCGTCGGAATGACTGCAACGGAATCCCATTCGATTGTCTTGTTACTTTTTCGTATTGATGATTTACGCCCCATTAGCATAATTTCTGAGAATAGTATCGTACAATTTATCGGTAAAAAAAGAGCTTTTTTTGGGCAATTCTCATTATTCTGATTAGATAAAATAGATAGTTTTTTCACACGATGCGGCAATCCATCCAATTCACGCAATCGCGATCTACGACCGCTTAATGTTGCCGATTTTGCATACCGCTTGCCCCAACGCCGTTAGATGTTCCCGTTTGAAGCGCGGGAACTTGCTCCCGCTTTCATAAAGGGAGCTTGCTCCCGCTCTCAACGCCGTTAGGTATTTCCGTTCGGTAGAACGACGCGCACCGCCAAGCGGCGACCAGAGGAACCAACTGGAACGCTCCCCAACCGCAACATTCTACATTATATTTTTGCGGACGGGGACGTCCGCGCTCCAATTGTATTTCCGTTCCAAGCAATATTCTAAATCAACCCTTATAATTCCTCTTCGTGCTCCTTCGTGTCTTCGTGTCTTCCCGTAAAATCGTCCGGAACCTTATCTATCCGGCATAATTTGCGGTCGGGGTTCAACCGCTACGCGGTTGGGAGCTTTTTTTGACGTTATTCTTTTCCGTGCGTTTCACACACGGCTATGAACATTCAACCGCTACGCGGTTGGAGTTAAGCAGTATTCTAAATCAACCCTTATAATTCCTCTTCGTGCTCCTTCGTGTCTTCGCGCCTTCCCGTAAAATCGTCCGGAACCTTATCTATCCGGCATAATTTGCGGTCGGGGTTCAACCCTGCGCAGCTGGGGAATCAATCTCAATCAGGCGATTTTAGCGGACCGTTCGACGGCGAAGCCACATCAAGCCCGCTGTTCCCAACAACAGCAGTACCCACGTTGAGGGCTCGGGCACAGCACCGCTGCTGTTAGCATTCAGGGTAAGTCCCGTTCCGTTGCTGAACAAGGAGAAATACTGCTGCCACTTATCCGCTAGAAACGAGGTGTAATCCCCTGCTGGCAACGTTGCTGTAATAAAATTGTAACTGCTGTCGGGAACCAGCCAAACGGATTCGTCCGCAAAATACAAATCGATTAACGAACCCGCTGCCAAATTAAGCGTACCGTTGACAACCAGTTGATCGTATCCGTCAGCCAGGGTTTGACCAAAATCAAACAGCAGCGTCGAACCAGAGGCAACGTTGAAAATACCATTCGCTCCGGCTCCAACAGTCAGAACGCCTACCGCATTGTCTTTCGCTCCGGGAGACATAATCCCCGCATTGAGATTGAAAGTATTGTCCTGCGCTCGAGCGATATCGCCTTCCACGTTGACTTTCGCTGCCGTTGAAGTAAACGTCGGCGCAGTTCCGTTACCTCCCGTACCCACAACCCAGTCTAAGTTGGAAACGTTCACCGTTCCCTCTCCAGACACATTAATTCTTCCGCCATTCCAAATACTGGCTTGAATGTCCAGCGTACTATCGGCAACCGCATTAAATGCGTAAGTAGAACCATTCAAATTTAGATTTCCGGTATACGTTCCCGTTTTATCCGCTTCGGTAACTTGAACAGTTCTGGGATTCGCCAAGCGAAATCCTCCCGATGCAGTTCCCGTTGCGTTTAACGTTCCACCATTGAGTTGTATCGTTCCCAAAGCCGCATCGCCAACGCCCGTTATCGTTACCGCCCCTTCATTTACAATCAATTTTCCTGTAAAGGTCGGTAGCGAGTTAAGCGTAAGTGTTCCGCCGCCGATTTTGGTTAGGTCGCCCGTTCCGCTTAAAGCTCCGGATAGCGTAGCGGTAACATCCGATTTGACGTTTATTGTAGAATTGCTAGCCAACGTTCCGGCACCCGAATAGATAACTCCGTTGTTTTGAATGTACAACGCTCCCAACGTTCCGTCTGCGCCATCTGACGCACCGTTGCCATTGAGAGTATAGGCAATTCCAAAAGTCCCTGACGCTCCGTTGATCGACATGGTACCCCCGTCATTGACCGTCAAAGCACCACCGGAATAATTGGTACTGCCGGCAAATTCTAAAACTCCTTCATTGACAACCCAAGCTCTGGCGGTTGATGTTCCGGCAGTAGGAGCAGCATTAACGATAAATTTTCCCGTACCGGTTTTGGTAAGAGGTCCGTTGAGTGTAATGACATTATCGCTCTTCTGGTTAAAAATCGCTCCATTTTCAATATACAAAGTTCCGCCAGTTGTATTAACGGTAAATCCGCGCTGGATGGTATCCGTTTCAGAACCGCCCGCCATGACCTTTAACGTTCCGCCATTGAGAACAAGCCTATCGGTATTAGCAGGCAGACCGCCGAGAGAATAGGTAGTATCAGTTACATTGTAACCGACCTTATTAATAACCAGCGTACTGTTCGCATTAATAGTAACCCAAGCGCTACTGGCAAAGGCACCATGATAAATCTGACCTTCCGACAAGTCTAAAACGCCCCCCGAAACTATCGTAGACCCCGTATAATCGTTACCTGTTTTCGTAATTTTTAACGTACCTGTTCCGGTTTTGGTTAGACTGCCAGAACCCGTAATTTTGGATTCTGTTCCAGGCGTTAAGGTGAGCACAGTAGTATCGGCAACATTCAACGTTCCGCCGCCCGCACCAAGGGTAAATCCCCGTCCGGTAGCCTCCGAAAGATTTGTTTGTATCGTACCGTTGTTTAAAACCAACGAAGGCGAATTAACTCGAAGTTGACCTAAACTAAGTTCTGCACCATAACCAAAACTACCCACAATTAGCGTTGCAGGACTACTTACCCCTCCGCCAACGGTTACCGTAGAGGAACTATATGCGCTAGTATAAATCACACCAGCCGACAAATCAAGCGTACCCGCCGAAACCGTTGTATTGCCGGTATAATCATTACCTGTTTGAGTAAGTATTAACGTACCGGTTCCGGTTTTGGTTAGGCTGCCGGTACCGGTAATTTTAGTACCAGACGATGACGATAAAGTGAGTGTAGTATTATCAGCAACATTCAGCGTTCCGCCGCCCGCCTGAAGTGTAATGCTTCTTCCACTGGTTGTAGTTTGAGTGGTTTGAAGTGTACCGTTATTCATTTGGAAATTACCTGTGTTAAAGTTGGCTTTTCCCAAACTGCATGTAGCTCCCCAATCAAAATTCGCTACGATTAACGTTGCAGGACTACTAGTTCCGCCCCCAACGGTTACTGAATAATTTGCTCCACCGGTCGTATTATAAATCACCCCGTCCGACAAATCAAGCGTACCCGCCGAAATCGTTGTCGCCCCGGTATAAGTATTGTTGTTACTGGTGATTTTCAGCGTTCCGGTTCCGGTCTTGGTTAAGCTCTGAGTTCCTGACCCGAGAATCTGTGTACTAATTCCCACGTTGTATGCTTGCGTGTCGATCGTTGCCGCACCGGTGAGGGTAAAAACAGGCGTAGTTGCAGCAGAAGCTCCCGCGACAATCAGGTTATCAATATTCGCAGTCGCTTTAAGCGTACCGGCGAGTTTCAAATTGCCGCGCCCACTATTGGGAGTAGTCGTAGAGTTAAAACCCTGTCCCGTTGCAAAGGTTCCACTCACGGTTAGCGTTCCCGAACCATTGTTACCTGGAGCACCATTGAGATGGATAAGATTTGAGCCCGTATAGGTAAACGTACCGCCGGATGCGATCGTAGCATTGGCACCATAACCACCGTTCCCCTGAACGGTCATATCGCCAGCCTGAGTCCATGTTCCTCCGTTGTTGACATTAAGAACCCCTATCCGCTCGACAAAAAGTGAACCTTTATTATTGACGGTTCCCGCAATCGTCATGGTTTGCGTATTAGTACCTGAAGTTACCAATGAAATCGTATCGCTGGCAGCGGTACTAAATTTGGCACCCGCGTTAATATTGAAATTTGTCGCATTTGTTCCACCTGTTGTATATCCGCCCGTTACGCCGGAACTGTCACCCGTAATAGTAATTGTACCGTTTGTACATGTAATCCCACCAGAAAATGTGTTAGTATTGGTAAGGGTAAGACTTCCCCCCACAGTATGACTAATTCCACCGGAAACGCTAACTATCCCGGAAATGGTTATACCGTAACCGCCGGCGTTACGATTAATCGCGCCAGCACCAGATATGTTACTGGTCATCGTACGATCGGCACTGCTTGAACCCAGATACAAAAGAGTAGAGACTGTAATATCGCTCCCAAAAGCAGAACCTGTCAGTTCTATTCCACCAGTACCTACGGCTATCGTTGGAGTCGTTCCGGTTGTAGCACCTTGAAGCGTACCGCCAGAATAAGTCAGCGTACCGCCGTCATTGAGATTTATCGTAGGAACGGAGAGGGTACCGCCGGAAAGTTTATAGTAAGCGCCGGAATTAATAGTAATAGAGGTTCCGAAAGTCGCCGTACCGCTACTTTGAGTTAGCGTACTACCGGTTGCGGAAAGCGTGTTTGCAACGGCACCGTCATTGACAACAACGGAAAACGCAGTAGCATTTGTAGGAATAATCGCCGCATCGGTACTGACAGGAGCGGTTCCGCCCCAGTTCTCGACGGTTGTCCAATTGGTATTTGCACCGCCGCCAACCCACGTAACATCAGCAAAAGCCGAACTCACGCACGACAAAGCGAGCACAAAAGCAAGGAAGTTAAAATTGCTTAATCTGTTTTCTCTACTTACTTTAACAAAACTCGTTAACCCCATAATACTTTTACTCCATAAGAAAAAAGTAAAACGAACTCTATTAATAGCGATATAATCGTAAAATCGATACAATCGCAAAAAAGATTGTCCGAATAATGACAAAACCTGATAAGCCGAACCGCTTCGGCTTGGAATGGCAGGCAATTTGAAAATAGACCAGCTTTAACTATTTTTCGCTCTCTATTTTTTTGCCATAAACCGCTTTATTATATATCATACAACAAAAAATCGAATTGTCAAGCAAAAAAATAAAAAATTTTGAAAAAGATGATAATTATATTAGTCTATTTTATCTGTCTTATTTGAAGAATAGTAAATTGATTATTCGTCTGCAAAAACTTCCGAGCCGCGTGCTGAAGCCAATCCTCGCCATACGAAAAGTTCGATATTGTTGGTATAATAATTAACGGAACCATCGCACCGAGACGCGTTGACGCCTCCGGTATGATGACTTCGCGCTGCGAGCTTAACATCGTGATAACTACCGCCTAAAACCGGATAGGGAATATCGTTCTGCGCATAAAAGGAGACATCCAGCAACTGACGAACAATAATATCGCCCGATTGATCGTTAGGAGGAAACCAGCCGGTAAACTGCTGCCCTCCTCCCGTATTGACATCGCTGATAATTCCCCCCCAGGTATAGGACAAAGACGACGTATCCGGCAGAGCCAGCGTTTCGGACATCAAAAGAGTGGTACTGGTTCCGTCTGTAATTTGCGATAATCGGGTCAGACGTCGGGGCTGAAACGGGGCTCCCCAAAAATACTGATTATTGGCATCGTAACTGTCGGCATCTTCATTTGAGTTGGGCTTCGGACTGCCTTGATTGTCCTGCATAAAATTGGTGTTTCCAAAATTAACCACGTAATTTGCCCGCCATCGACACCACGTTTTTGTTTGCCATTCGTTCTTTACCATACCATCGGAAGGACAACCAAAAAGCTTGATGTAAACACGGCGTCCCTTTTCGTTGGCGTCATTTCCCAAAGCGAGCTTAAAATCGAACAGATCAAACCACGCGGTCTGTTCGATATACGGTCCCATGGAAGCCACCCACGTAAAATCGTCATACCAAGCAACTGTATGCCGGGTGGATATATCGTCGCCCTCCCACATCAAACTGCCCGCAGGAAAGCCCTTGTTGACCGATTCATAATTGAGCATTCCCAAGGCTAACTGTTTTAGATTGTTGGAGCATTGCAATCGCCTTGCCGACGATCTGGCTGACTGGACGGCGGGTAAAAGCAGTCCGACCAACGTCCCGATAATAGCAATCACAACCAAAAGTTCTACTAACGTAAACGCTCGTTTCATAATTTGCCCTCCAAGTTAAAATCTTTTGACGATTCGGATTTATCCGCATTATACGGCTTCCCAACTTGCCATTCGCGCGGAACGATATTTTTCTTGGGATAAATTCCTCGCTCCTTATCTGCCTGACTGGGTATTCCGTCCGGGATAAGTACACAAAAGCGGACGGTTACAGAACCTTTAGGCACGTTTTGTGCTTTGTAACTTCCGTTTGAAATAACCGCCGTTATAGACCCCGCCTGCCCTTTCACGCAAGAACTTTGAATGATAATTCGTCCATCGCTTCCTTCCGGCAACGACTGACCGTTAATAGTAACCTTGCCCTCCCAATTTACCGTTGGACCGGAACGAAAATTGGAATTACACCCTGCAAGAAAAAAAATCGATGCAATTATCGGCAATAGCAATACGCATTTGAAATTCATCTTATTCAACTCCTGAAAAAAAGGGTATTGTTTGACAGTTTATACTAGGATTACTTGTTATACCAGGACTACTTGATTTTCTCTTCTTGACATCATTTTGGTTTCGCCCTCCAGAATAAAACAATCCTTTGTTTGATCGATGGGGACGAAATGATACAACTGAGGTTTGTTATACAGACCGGAAAAAGTCAAGTGGAATCAGTTTGATACAAATACAACATGACTCAAACTAAATCGTAATCAGAAACTTCCTGTATTGTATCATTATAAAAGGGTTTCGTCAATTCAATATTGCGCAAATCTTCTTATCTTTTTGCGAAGATTAAATCAGAAGAGTATTGTTGTACAAAAAGACGCTGGATACGGGTTGTATATTCGGGTTATACAGGTTTCACTTGAAATTTCCCGGTTTATATTACCGTAAAACAGCCGTTTCGCCATAATCGGTAAAACAGGAAGTATTTATTCGTATTGCGGCGAAATCAAAACGGCGTCAAAAGGAAAAAGCAAGTAGTTATAGTATGAAATCAGCCGCGCTTATTTGCCCAAACCCGCGTTTTGTATCGGTACGTTCACCTCGTAAACGATTTTTAGTTTATTCTCCGGCATACGCGTCGTTTTTAAGGGGTAAATATAGACATCGCCCGCCAAAGTCAGTTGATTTTGCCGTAAATATTGAGTGATAATATCGACCTGATCATAAAACGATTCCGGCCATAGCCCTTCGGTAATCATCGATAAATACTCTCCCCCCGGTTTGATACGGGCATTGTTATTTTTCCGTTCCCTGGTTTTCATCGGACGGAAACAATTACAGCGTTGACAATCTCCCGTTTGAATCCGTTCGCGAGAAAAAAGAAGGCACGGCAGAATACGCCAGGTATCGTTTTGATTTTCACAAAGATGATTATAGGCAATAATTCTATCCCGAATATAACGAATGTTGGTCAGATTCTTCCCTTCAAAAACGGGAGCGGACGGAGAAGTATCTTCCAATAAAATATACTCTTCGGGAATCTCAACGCGGCGGATTTCATTCATCGGACGGCTTTGCGCCTGTTTGAGGGATTCAATCGATTCCGCAAGCGCTTTTTGCGACCTGTTGAGTTTCTGAATTTCCGCTTCTAAAACCGCCCGGCGCTCTTTTAACAGTTGCAAACTAACATTCAAGTCCGAACAGGACAAGTATTTTCGTACCTCTTCCAGCGAACACCCGCTTTGTTTGAGGGAAGCGATTGTTAAAAACGTAAAAAATTGAACAAACTGGTAATATCGCCAGCCGTTTGGCTTTTTGACAACAGGAACCAGCAACCCAACGTCTTCATAATGCAGCAACGTATCAATTGTCGTATCGCAAAGTTGCGCGAAATCACCAATTTTGAACGAAAGATTTAAGTCAGCCATAATAATTTTCTGGGTATAATTTCAATTCGCGGCTCTGATTTTGAGGCGTTTTACGACGAAAACAACCCGAAAACTCTCCATAACCCGCCACTTTAGTTGAGGGCAAAAAACGATCTAAAAAATGAATTCCGTTCGTCGAGTGCTGCTTTGCAGCACTCGACGAACAGGAGAATCGGGCAAAGACGTTCTTTTCGCCTCGGACTGAAGTCCGAGGTTATGGAGATTGTCTTTCCAAAATTTGCCATAAATGGAAGTTACACACTTTTTTCCAAAAATTTCTAAA
>CAYZMZ010000022.1:16040-16709 GCA_964479655.1 uncultured Planctomycetaceae bacterium | reverse complement strand
AACCCTTCAGGGATTCAGCCAATTCTTGAAGTCGTGTATTTTCCGAGTTTTCCAAAACCGGTACGTATTTGTTATATAAATCGGTTGTAATTGTGGAATCCTCGCAATACTGAGCGTCTCTCATAACCGTAGCAACGGCTTGGAGTAACGGTCTGGGAATATCTTTTCCCGCTTGTTTAACTTCCGTAAAAAGTTTATCAGCCGCGGCGGCAATCGCTTCCTTATTCCCTAATCCAACGGCTCTGGCAACATCCATGGCAAGAAACTCGTATTCCAACGCCTTGGCTTGTTCTTCTTTGCCGATTTTACGAAGCAGGGAAGGCATTTGCTGCAATTCCTTTTCGTATTTTTCGTCGTCTGTAATTTGAGAAAGAAGATGCAACGCATTTACTTTCATTTCAACAGCCTGATCAAGTTCTTTACTGGAGGCGTCGTTGCTCTCTATTACTTTGGTTGTAGCGGCGTTGACAGCAACAAAGACCGCTTCGACGCGCGCTTCAAATTCTTCTTGATTGGTCGGTTCCGGTGCGGCAACCATGGTTTTTCGCTGCTGAAGATTTTTGGCGAATGTCAGGTAATCAGCAGGGGTACCGGATTCGGGCAGAGTGGCGTCAAACAGCGGAGTCTGTAACGTTGTTCTTAATGAAATTGCAGGGGTACCGGATTCGG
>CAYZMZ010000022.1:5142-16030 GCA_964479655.1 uncultured Planctomycetaceae bacterium | reverse complement strand
TTTTCTTCTGCTGCGGGAGCTTCTTGAGCCTGTTGGGCTACTTTGGCAGGCGCTTTTGCTTGATCAGTCTTTTCTTGGGCAAACAAAGAAGGGCACAGAACTAAAACAGCTGCCGTTGCCGCACAA
The DNA here is from genome assembly GCA_964479655.1 of uncultured Planctomycetaceae bacterium. GTDB lineage: Bacteria > Planctomycetota > Planctomycetia > Pirellulales > Thermoguttaceae > RUG11551. Next base: position 15,904 of record CAYZMZ010000022.1, on the reverse strand, counting down.
AAAATTACGTTTTGTTTCATAAAGGATTCCTAACTGGAAATAAAATGGGGGAATAAAATATAAACAGAGAGAAAATACACGCGTATTTAATCTGACAAAATTGACGTACAACGCTTCCTGAGTTGGGTCAGGCGGGAAAACTCGGATTGACTGTTTTATAATACAAGTCGGAAAAATTCAAGCGGCGTTTGGTTATCTGCCGGTTATCAAAATCGACGAATCTTCCGGTATCAAGTACCCGCTTGCCGGAAGAAACGTATTAATTATCCCAAACGGGATAAAAATTTTGGAGTAAATAAATGATTTGATATTCTCAAATATTTTATTTGTTGTATAATTATACTCGTTTAATCAATAAAAGGTTCGTTATAAATCAAATAAAATGAAAAAACGCATATTAGTAACAGGTGGAGCTGGTTTTTTAGGGTCGCATTTGTGCGAACGTCTCTGCGCAGACGGGCACGATGTAATTTGCCTGGATAATTTTTTTACCTCGCAGAAATCCAATGTCGAACATTTATTAAAGTTGAAAAACTTTGAACTGATTCGGCATGACGTAACCATGCCGATATTTTTGGAAGTAGATCAAATCTACAACCTGGCTTGTCCGGCAGCTCCGGGGCATTATCAGTATAATCCAATTAAAACGATGAAAACGTCGGTTATGGGCGCGATCAATATGCTGGGAATGGCAAAACGATGCCGCGCGAAAATCCTTCAGGCGTCTACATCGGAAATATATGGAGATCCGGAAGTTCATCCGCAGGTAGAAACGTATCGCGGCTGCGTTAATACGCTCGGTCCGCGGGCGTGCTATGACGAGGGGAAACGAGCGGCGGAAACCCTTTTTATGGATTACCATCGCAGTAATCACGTCAACGTCAGAATAGTTCGTATTTTCAATACCTACGGGCCGCGGATGCACCCGTTTGACGGGCGAGTTATTTCCAATTTTATCCGTCAGGCGTTATGGGAAGATAAAATCACGATTTTTGGAGATGGTTCCCAAACCCGTTCGTTCTGCTATCGAGACGACCTGGTAGAAGCGATGATTCGTATGATGAACGGTCCCGACGATTTTATCGGTCCGGTTAATATCGGCAATCCGGGCGAGTTTACCATCAAACAGCTGGCGGAATTGGTAATAAAACTGACGCAATCGCAGGTTAAACTGGAATTTCACCCGTTGCCTCAAGACGATCCTCTTCAACGTCGTCCTGATATTACCTTGGCTAAAGAGCACTTGAATTGGGAGCCGACTATTCCCTTGGAAGAGGGGTTGAAAAAAACCATCGATTGGTTTAAAACTATCGATTTATCCGATTTCCGTCCGCCGACGCCGCGGTACTAACCCCCCGGAGTTTCATTAAATTCAGAAATCAGGGAATATCATGCACGAAACACAAATTCGGGTTCGATACAAAGAATGCGATCAGATGGGGGTAGTTCATCATACCAACTATCCGGTTTATTTTGAAATAGCCCGAACAGAAATGCTGCGGCAAATGGGCGGTTCTTATAGAGCCATGGAAGAATCCGGTCTGTATTTTGTGGTGGTAAAACTGGAATGTAAATTCCATAAGCCTGCGAAATACGACGATATAATTACCGTTAAAACCGGATTCGGGAAAGTATCGCGTGTAAAAATGGAACTGATATACGAAATATACCGAGATCAGGAATTACTGGTTACGGGGTCAACAACGCTGGCTACGCTCAATAAACAGGGACAAGTATGTCCGCTATCCGAATTAACAGTAGAAGAACTTCAAAAGAATCTGAACAATCAATGAAAACATTTATTTCCCATTTATCGTTATCTGATCAAGCCATGTTAAAGCCGATCCTAGAACAGGACGGACCGCAGGCGGCTTTTGACCGTTACGCTTCTTGTCTTCCCGTTCTCAGCGAAGCACCGTACAAGTACGCCAACCAATGGGGCGGGAATTGTCCGCTTGAAGAACCGCTGATTCAGTTACGGAAATTTTTGTCCAGCAGTAAAGCAGAACTTTCCGGCGAATACTGGGTCGATAAAATAGAAAATTATTTTAATCCGTTGGCTGTAGACGCCTTCGGAGCGGATATAGAAACTCAACCGATTGAATACGCTCTTTACGCGTGTGAGCTGGCTTTTACGCTGGGAATTGCGATTCCTTGCTGGAAGCCGTCTGATAATCTGATTCGTCAGGCGCGTAAGGCGGCAACTGAAATTACGGAGTATTGCTTTGATCCGGCCGGCATGCCCCGGGTAGAAATTCTGCCGTATTTTCGGCTGATTGTTGCGTCCTGGACCCGGCTTCGAATACTGGAAAAGAAAACACAGGTAATTCTGTTCCCCAATAGAGAAGTTCAGCTGTATGAATGGCTGGTCAGAAATTTAATTCTGCTGACCAACGTCGACGGAACGCAACGATTCGGACAGGAAAATCAGCTGACCAATCCCAAAGCAACCGAGGAATTGTTTAAAGCTGCGTTATCCTTTGACGAAGATAAAGACGACAGCAATCAGGCGTTGGCGGCGTTGCCGTGGATTCCCAAATCCAAATCGCAGGAGGTAAAATCCGTGGTTATGACCGAGCCGAGTCGGCTGAGTGAATGGTCGAAAGTCGCAATTTTACAAAACGGCTGGTTCTGGCACGCTCCCAACGTTTCTATTTGTTATCAAAACGATATATTAAAGTTACTGGCGGCAATCGACGGGAAAAAACTAACGGACGCAGTTTGGAATACAACCGTTACCGTAGACGGAAAAGCAGTAAAGCCGGACGGTGAATGGCAAAATGTGTGCTGGTCTTGCGAAGACGACTGCGTTTATTTGGAAATGGAACTGCCGTTAGAAAACGATACCTCTTTGGGGCGAACGGTTTGCTTGATGCACGAAGATAATCTGCTGTTACTGGCTGATATGATTAAATTCGCCGAGAAATCTGATAAGCCGCGCAAGATCAAATGCCAATCGATTATCCCGCTCAACGGCGATTTTGACTTTGTTCCCGCCGAACAATCCAACGAGGGATTTCTATCATGCGATAAAAACAGGTATACTGTATTTCCTCTGGCGTTGGACGAATGGCGAACGGAAAAATCGACGGCAAAATTATCCGTTGAAAACCGGAATCTGGTTTATTCAACGCAAATCAGCGGAAACGGATTATTCGCCCCCCTGGTTATCGACTTAAATCCGAAACGAAGCAAACAGCCGTTTACCTGGCAGCCTTTAACGGTAACCGAAACCGGCGGAAAAGTAATTTCCCCCGATAAAGCGGTTGGATACCGTCTTCAAATCGGCGATAAACAATGGATGTTCTACCAATCGATCGACAAGCCGGCCAGCCGTTCGCTGTTAAGCTGTCAGTTAGTTTATCAAACCATGTTCTCCCGATTCGATCAGGGCGAATTTGAACAAATAGTTGCTATTGAATAAGTTTATCCACACAAAAATAATGTCAGAAACAGTAATTAGCGTAAAAAACGCCACGTATCAAATTGAAGGACGGGTTATTCTCAACAATCTCAATTTGGAAGTAAGCAAGGGAGAGCGGTGTTTTATCCTGGGAGCCAACGGCGCGGGTAAAACGTCGCTGGTAAAAATGCTTATGGGATACGCCTGGCCCTTGTACGGCGCGGAAATAGAAATACTGGGAAATCAGTACGGAAACGTGAATTTATCCGAATTGCGAAAGCAAATTGCCTGGGTTAGCCCGTTTATTCATCAATGGATGACCAACCCCGAACGGACGGGCATGGAAATGGTCGTTTCGGGAATCGATGCGACAATCGGGGTGTATCGGGAAATTACGGACCAGGAAAAGGCGCGTGCCTGGGAATTGCTCAAATCGTTGCGTGGAGAAAAGTTGCTGGATCAGCGTTTATGTACGATGTCTTCCGGCGAACAGGTGAAGGTTCTTATCGCCCGCGCTTTGATAACCAAGCCGAAATTAATGATTTTAGACGAGCCGAACGTCTATTTGGATATTACCGGTCGGGAATTTCTGCTAAAAACCATCGAAGAGCTGGCGCAAAGTCGTCCGGAACTCACGATTTTGTTTATCACCCAGCGAATTGAAGATATTTTACCCGTGTTTCATCGAGGGATTATTATCAAACAGGGGCAGATTATCGCGCGGGGAAATCGGGACGAAATTCTTACTGAAGCGCAATTAAAAGAGGCTTTTGACTGCGATATTAAGCTCATTCAAACGTCTTCCGGTCGTTTATGGACGGTAATAGAATAGTTTTATCAGAATTACGTGATTTTTATCAGTTCCGTTTTTAGTTCGCCTGACAAAGAGAAATTCCCCTTGTTTTGCCGAGCAACCCCCTTGTTTTACAGGGCAGGATATTGTTTTGCCGAGCAGAATATTGTTTTGCAGGGCAGGGCGGTGACTGAAACGGAGGGGGACGATAATATAAACCGCGAAATTTCAAGTAGAATCCGTATAGTAAAACGAGTTTGAACTTCAAAACCGGCTTTACGCAGGATTTTATGGGAAAAACCAATCGCGGCACGTGTTGCTGTTTTACACTCAAACAGTCAAGTGAGGTAGACGGTTTTACAAGCAATTAAATTTTTATTCTTTTTTCTCATTTTTTTAGTATTGCCTCTTGAAAATAATTACGATTACTGTTAAAATAAGTGTAGGGTGGTATACGGGCAAATGAAATAGCTATTAACCTATTGGGTGGTTGACATGGTGCTTCCTACGGAAAATTTTGAAACAATTCGATTATCGACAGATGGTCAGGCAGACATTGAGATAGAATCCCAGTCCTGTTTGGTTACCTTGAAACAAGGAATCCTTCTGTCCGAGCGGTATGTAACCGAAAAACTTCTCGGACGCGGAGGTATGGGGGAGGTATGGCTGGCATCGGAGTATAACGACGGTCATAAAATTCAGGATGTCGTAGTCAAAATAATTCCCGCAGAAATTCAAGACAACTCTCGTGAACTGGTCAGAATGCGGGAATCGTTTGATTTAATTCGTCAACTGCGTCATACTAACATTTGTTCAGCCTTGACGTTTGCCCGGGATGAAAAATACGGGTATTTTATCGTCATGGATTACGTTCACGGCATAGAATTGTGCGACTATCAATCTCAGCAGCCCAACGGTATTTTTTCTCTCGATGCAACCATAGAAATTCTGTCGGGCGTTGCCTCGGCTTTGGACTACGCGCATAAAAAGCGGGTTTTGCATCGGGATATTAAGCCGCAAAACGTAATGATCCCCATAGAAAACAATGATCTGCTTATTTCCGAGGCTAAATTGATAGATTTCGGTTTGGCGGTTCGTTGTTATGCAACCAACGCCAATATCAATTTAGAGCCGGAAGATAAAACAACGGTTTCCGGGACGCTGCCCTACATGCCTCCTGAACAAATCAACGGCGAGCATCAAGATGCCCGAACGGACCAGTATGCCCTGGGCGTGATGGCGTATGAAATGCTTTCCGGTCAAGTACCGTTTTCGTCGCCAGCTCCATCGGTATTTTTACATCAAATATTAAACTGCACGCCTCCGCCGATAGAAAATCTGTCGGAGCTGGTAAATCAAGTGCTGTGCAAGGCGATGGCCAAAGATCGCAAACAGCGGTACGGTACGTGCATGGAATTTGTTCAGGCTCTGTACGACGCCGCCTTGAAAAGCGGGGATAAAAATCGCTTGGCTTCGGTTCCTCCTCTTCCCCGCGCGTTGCAGGAAACGGGGCGATGGAAAAAAATTAAGCGTCGAAAATACTGGGTAGCTGGAATTGTGGTGCTGCTGTTAGGTCTGTTTTATTTTTTGGATATGAATACGCTCGGATATAAAATCAGCGCGGCGTGGGACGCTCAGCGGCAGGATGTCGGTGATTCCATTTTACGTTCCGCCCGGGATGTTTTAACCAAAGGCGAAATTACGACCCTTCCCTCGGAAATTTCTCCTCCGATGATAGCCGGTATTTCCAAAAGTAAAATTCAGGTTTGGAATGCAGAATCCGGTGAACTGATGTGGTCCCGAAATACCGACAACGTCTGCCGTCGATTGGCTCTTTCCCCCTCCGGCGATACGCTGGTAAGCGTAGGCGAAAAAGGTATTCGTCAATGGAACATGTATAGCGGTAATTTAATCCGATATTCAGATTTGAAAGGGTGGAGCAATGTTCAGTTCTCAAAAGACGGTAATCGATTATTGTTTTCCGATATGTATTCCTCCGCTGAAATTATCGATTCGTCGTCGGGGATAATCCTCCAAAAAATTCCCAGCGACGGGTGGGGATTTACCTCGGCTTTATCGCAAAACGGCGAATTGGTTGCCTGTTTCGGACAGCAGGGGATTGCCATTTGGAATGTAGATTCTGGACTGCGTGAAAAGAATTTCAGTCAGTTGAAAACCAATCGCGAAAGCGTTTGTTTTGCGCCTGACAACAAGTCGTTTGCTTTTTCTGCTTCAAACAACAGCGTAAATATTTGCGATATTATGCTCGGAAAACAGCGGATTAAACTTTCTGGACATACTGACAGCGTTTTATGTGTTTGTTATTCTCCCAACGGCAATAAAATTGCTACTGCCAGCGCGGACAATACCGTAAAAATTTGGGATGCGGTTTCGGGCGAATTGATCAAAACGCTGGAAGGTCATAAAGACGGCGTTTTGGCGTTGAGTTTTTCCGAAGATGGAAAAAAAATATTGTCCTGTTCTTTGGATAACAATTTGATATTGTGGGATATTGATCAGGGTAAAGCGGTTCAGGTTATTCAAAACGCAGAATTTTGCAACGACATCGTATTTTTTACTCCCGCAGAACATAAATAAAACCGATTCTTAAGAAGTCGAATGTATCAATACCATGAAAATACTTTGTTTGTCCGATTTACATCTGACGGTTCGCGAAGTTCAAACGGCGATTGAACTCAACAAATTCAGTTCGTTTTCAGAAAATATTCGTCAAACCGCGCAGCAGGCCAACGCAGACGTAATTGTAGTTACCGGAGATACGGTTTCTGCCAACCAGGTTTCGCAGCTTACCGATTTATTGGAACAGCTTTTGCCGAAGGAAATTCCGGTTGTCGCAACCCTGGGCAATCACGAGTTCTGGGGACGGACGTTTGAACAAACGTTAACCGCTTTGCGGGAACAGACGGTCGATTCGTCCCGTATTCATTATCTTGATTTAGACGGCAGTTTTCAAACCGGAGGCGTAAATTTTGTAGGCGGAACGCTTTTTTTCGACGGTTCGCTGCGCTACAGCGACGCGCAAAACGTTTCCCAATGGAATGGCTGGCAGGACTGGCGGATTCTCGAAATTGAAAGCCGCTACATGGAATTTAACGCCTATTACGTGGATTTGATTCGCGCTTCCATGAAGCGGGGCATGGCAACCGCATTGTGCACGCATCACGTTCCGCACCGGGATTTGAACGCCTTTTCGTATAATATGTTCAGTTTCTATACTGGAATGGCAGACTTGGTTTCTGAATTGCCTTTTGATCCGAATTTTAGCAACGCGCTTATTTGCGGTCATACGCATAAACGGATTATCGGCGAAGCGGTACCCGGTTTCCAATGCGTAAACGTCGGCAGCGATTATGGCAAGCTGGATTCGTATATTTTGGAATTATAGCTTCCGAGGGGTGTTAGGCAAATAACCCCTGAAAAAGGGGCGGATTCTCGCGCGTTCAGTACGATATTACAGAGTTTTTGTACATCTAAATACGACTGACTATAATTCTATGATTTTTCGTTTAAGGAGAGGCAATTGGACTGGGTATATACTGGTTCCACTTGAGTTTTTCCCGTTTATATAACCATATTCCAGCCGCTTTCATTTCGCTGCCGCAGGAATAAAAACTCTCTGTTTTACGGAGTAAAGTGAAGTGAAATGAAACGGCTGATATATAACTCTATTATTCGGAAAATTTCTTACTCAACCTGTATTATGCAACTCTGATCTACATAAAAAAGGAAGTATCGCAAATCGTAAAAATTCTATTACGAGAAACGATACCTCCTTATTTTGAATTTAATTCTATACCTGTACAGATTTACATCTTGTACAAATTAGATAGATTACATGTCAAAATTCCGTTCGGAAACGCCGGAAACCAGATCGACGAACTCCTTGTTGGAGTTCATTCGTCCGAGTTTCATGGTCAGCTGTTCCATGGCGTCTACATGATGCGCACCGGAAAGCGTGCGCCGCAGCATGGTTGCCGCATGAAGATAATCAGGCGGTAAAAGCATTTCTTCTCGACGGGTTCCGCTTTGGGTAATATCCATCGCAGGCCAAATTCGACGGTCAGACAATTTGCGGTCTAAAACCAATTCCATATTTCCCGTACCCTTAAATTCCTGGAAAATAAGTTCGTCCATTCGGCTGCCACGCCGCCGGACATGGTTTTACCCGTATTGCCCACCCATTTGTTAAACGCGCGCGCTAAACGAGTAATAGAATCCAACAAAATGAAAACGTCTTTTCCCAATTCGGTTAATCGCTTGGCTCGTTCAATAAGCAACTGCGATAGTCTGACATGGCTTTCGATATCGCGGTCTAAAGAACTGGCAACAACCTCGCCGCCTAAAACCGCTCGTTTCATATCGGTAACCTCTTCAGGTCGTTCGTCGATAAGCAAAACAAACAGCTTAACTTCGGGATAGTTGGTTGCAATCGCCTGAGAAATTTGCTGTAAAAGAATTGTCTTTCCCGTTCGCGGCGGAGCGACAATTAACGCTCGCTGACCTTTTCCCAAGGGGGTTAGAAGGTCCATAACTCGTGTACTGATAGGCTCTTTACCCGTTTCCAGCTGATACCATTCATGAGGCGTAACGGGAGTTAAATCTTCAAACCGTTTGGTGTTGATATAAACATCGGGGTCAGCTCCTTCTACTTCCAGAATTTCGCGAACGCGCGGACCTTGCGTTTTTCGCCCCGGCTGAATACTGGCGCGAATCATAATTCCTTCACGCAAGCCGTATTTTTCTATCATGGAACCGGGAACAAACGGGTCGATTAAACGACGTGTGTAGGTTACCTCCGGACTGCGAAGAAAACCGTATCCGTTGGGGTGCATCTCTAAAATACCGTTAAATTCAATGGGTTCTGTTTCGTCGTGATCTTCAAAAGGATCTTCCGCAGCGATCGGCTGGTTACTGCTTTGATTACGGGGAACGTAATTACGTCTCTGTTGCTGCTGGTCTGGTCGATTATTGTAATTGTTAGAACTTCGACCGCGTCCGACACCTGAATAATGGCGCATAGCGGCACCACCCGGTTTTCTTTGATTCATATTCATAGTTTTTTCATAAAATTGTTTATAGCGTCTGGCAGAGAAACTGCCGACAACAAACGAACGGTTTTTAGCATGATGTTATACACACCAAACTGAGTAAGCTACGGGCTATTGTCTGTACGGAACTCAATAATATTCCTTCAGTGAGAGCAATCAATGGTTTATGTTCTGACCAGATAAATTCTATACAGGCCGAATAGCTAAAGATTCCAAAATACGATTAGCAAAAGAAATAAGAGTTTCTCCTGCCGGGCAAGGACTGACGAATTTACTCAAAACGTCTATCGCGTATTTACAAGGGTTAGTCTAGCAAATTTTGATTTTGTGTCAAGAGGGACTTTGTAAAATTTCGTAATTTTGTTATAAACAGATTTATTTTAGTCCCGCTTGAATTGAAAAAGGGGGGAACTTCCATTCAAGCCCCCGATTTTCTCTCGCCGCCGGTTTTTGTCCTCTTGAAAATTACGTAACCGTTACAGATTAATCTCTGGTAATCAGAAATTATCTAAACTACGTAATTCGTCTTTTGTATTCTGAGTTCTAACTGGATTTTTATAGAATATCAAGAGAAAATTTTTGTGGGGATTGACATATTAATCGAACAAGGTAGAATAAGGAACGTAATAGTAACATCTACTATGGGGACGAATTGGATTCGACCGGGCAGATGAAACGTACGTTGCGTATCGAGGTTGGTCTGATGGCCTCGTTAAAATCAGACTAAAACAATAATTGCCAATAACAATATGGCTCTGGCTGCCTAGAATAGGCAACCCCGGTTGAGGAAGCCCGCCGAAGGCGTCTGACTACCGGCAAAAATTTCGGACCGTTTTTCGTCGCTAGCAAGCACGCGAAAAACTAAATAATGCTCTTGCCGTGTTCCGAAAACAGGCTGTCGTTGGTCGGTCGAAAGAACGAAACTTAAAGTAACGACTATATACGTAGACGCGTCCGCGGACTCGTCGCGGGACGGGGGTTCAATTCCCCCCGTCTCCATTTTTTTATCTTTATTTTTTTATCTTTGTCTAATTTTCTCTCTCGGACAAGTCATACTTTTGAGGTTATTCTCAAAAAATAAATGTTCCGTCTGACGCGTGCTGTGTACATCGTGCTTGAAATAACAGCGTTGCGGTTCTTCTAATTTTCCTGAACAATTTTAATTGGCTTATGCTTGAATTTGGGATTCTGCCCTAAAAATCGACAGGGATTGTTGTAAAAGACCTCTAGTATTTCCTGCTCGGAACGCCCGCGTCTTTTAAACTGCTGTACGCATTCCTGCAGAGTAAACGGATCGCTCGGTCCCCAGTCGGCGGACGAATTTACCATCGTTCGGTCTGTACCGTACATTTCCAATAAATCGCAGGCTCGGTTAGGAGAACATTTGGTTACCGGATATAAAGTAAATCCAACCCAGTAGCCTGCGTCTTTGCACGCTTTGATGGTATGCTCCTCGACGTGATCTATCCATACTTTATCTGGATTAACGGGAAGTTC
>CAYZMZ010000022.1:0-5132 GCA_964479655.1 uncultured Planctomycetaceae bacterium | reverse complement strand
CAGAAAGCATGTCAAGAATCAGCTTGGTACCGATAATTTTATCGGCCAGATGAGGGGTATGAATCAAAAGCAGTTGATCGTATTTGATAGCCATTTCAACCTGCTTGATGAAAATATCGCACTCGTTTTTGGTGGATTTATTTAGTCCTGTTTCGCCAATTCCCAAGACGTTGGGCTTTTTGAAAAATTCAGGCATGGCGTCTAATACAATCTGACTTAATTCAGGATTGTCGGCTTCTTTGGGATTGACGGCAATCCAACAATAATGATCTATGCCGTACTGTGCTGCCCGCGTCGGTTCAAATTCGCTAATCTGACGAAAGTAGTCTATAAATGTTTCCGGATATTGACGGTCAAAGCCTGCCCAAAAAGCCGGTTCAGCGCACGCAACAACGCCGCATTGAGCCATTCGTTCGTAATCTTGAGTTGTACGCGCGATGGCGTGATAATGAGGTTGAATCATGTACATGGTGGAAATCCTTTGATTTTAGATGTTTGTAAAGATAGTTCAGGAAAACAGATTCAAAAGCTGTTCTGCTCGATTGGGATCGGCTTGCGGCTGGGCAAGAACGTTCAACGCCGCTTTGAGCTTTTGTAACCGGGAATCGTTTGAAACGACCGATGAATCTCCTCGATCTATCCGATCCAAGGTTGCTGCAATTTCCAATAATTGACAGCGGGTATCCAAATAATAAAGGTCCAATACTTTAGTTGAAGGCAAGGGAGTCAATTTCATAATAGTAACCTAAAGATAATTAAATCTGTTAAAACTTTTTATTTAGAGGAATCAGGCTGACCGATTTACAACGGATTCTCCCTGATAACTCTTATAGTATACACCAAAAAACGATGTTTTGTACGTACTCACGGGGGGAAAAACAAGTTTTTCGATAAATTTTGGGTATTTTTTGCTGGAATGCCATTTATCTACTTGCATAAAATGTAATTCTAAGCATAATAGACATAAAGTGATTGCGAGGATATGCTCTTTGCAAAACGGGGGGCGTTTGCAGCAAAAATCGCTATACCTATAATTAATCAGACGTTTATTATACTGGTTCCATTTGACTTTTTTTCGGTTTGAATAACAAAATCCAGTCGTTTCATTTCGCCTCAATTATTAAAACAAAGGGTTGTTTTATTTTATTCTGGCGAAATTAAAGCGACGTCAAGAGAAAAAATCAAGTAGTCATAGTATAAAACCTTATCATAGTTTGAAAAAACAGAATAATTTGTAAATTGCTTACGGGAGGTTGGCATGACTAAAAGTGATATAGTCCGAATTATTTCGGAAAAATTGGATTTACCCCAATTTAAAATCAAAGAAATCGTTCAATTAACCTTTGATTCCATAATAGAAACTCTGGTTAAGGAAGGACGGCTTGAACTTCGTAATTTTGGTGTTTTTGAGGTTAAATACCGTAAACCGCGCAAGGCTCGCAATCCAAAAACCGGAGTCAAGGTTGACGCGCCTGGTAAAAACGTCATTGCTTTTAAAGCCGGCAAATCGATGGAAGATCGAGTTCAAACAAAAAACGAGAAGAAAAAAACCGATAAAAAATAATCCGGGGAAAAATTAATCCGGTAAGAAATAGCCTTTTCTAAAAAAACAGAAGAAAAGGCTAAAAATCGATTGCCGTTTGCCAACCGTAATTGTCTTAAATTAATACTATTAGAGTAGCGGAAACGGGGAATACAATCACCTCACGCCCCTGTCTGTCGTCATCTATTACAATACGTCAATAATTATAACGATGCGATTTCCTTCAGTAAAACATCTACGATTTCGTCGTAGCTAAACTGTCCCAGCAGGGTTCCGCGCCGTTTGAGATTAACGCTTTCCGGTCCGCACCAAACGCCTAAATCGGCGTGATCGGATTCTCCGGGACCGTTAACCCGGCAGCCCATAACAGCGATTGTCAGTTTTTCGGCGGTTAGCGATTTCGTCGCTTCGCGGATTTTTTGCGCCAATTCCACAAATCTCCCATTTTGAACGCGGGCGCAACTAGGACAGCTGATAATATTCAAGCCGTCCGGATTCCAAGCGTCCGACGGCGTGAATTTGCCAGCCGCTACGTCCAGCAAAAGCTGCTTTCCCGCCTCCACTTCGAGATTCTTTTCAGCTGCCGGAACGGTAAGCGATACCCGCAACGTTGCCCCGATTCCCTCTGCAAGCAGTTTTTCCAATGCCAAGCGAGTTTTGATTATCCCCATTGGAGGTAATCCCGCCTCTGTTACCCCTAAATGGAGCGGAACGTCCGGTCTTTGCTGAGCAAAACGACGGTTGACCTCCAGTACTCTAAACGGATCGGAATCTTTCAGTGAAACGCAATAGCGGGTAAATCCGAGGGAATCCAAAAAAGCGGCGTGATCCAAGGCGCTGTCCAACATCGGAGAAACGGTATCTCCCGGAGCGAACTTTTGCGCTTTGGCGGGGTCAACCGAGCCGCTGTTGACGCCGATTCGCAGGGCGATGTCGTTCTTTTCGGCTATCTCAACCAGATACCGAACCTTGTCTTTCCAGGGCTTTTCCGTTTCAAAATGATACAGATGCCCCGGATTGTAGCGGATTTTATCGACCCAGGGAGCGACAATTTCCGCCATTTTGTAATTTTCCTGCAAGTCAATCGACAGGTTTGCTTGTCTTAAATCGGTTTGAGTTTGAGTTCGGATTGCCTGAAGTGCTCCGGCGTCTTTGGGATTGTCTACCGCGATGCGAATCAATCCCGCTCCGGCGTCGTAGAGTAAATTGATTTGTTCTACGACCTGTTCGACCTGATAGGTTTTTACAGCGCACATGCTTTGTATTAAAATCGGGTGATTTCCTCCAATGGTTTGCGTTCCGATTTTAACTTCACGGTTCTGATTTTTAGGGATAGCGGTAGTCATATTAAGGGTTTTTTCTGTAATAAAATAGTTTTTTAGGTTTAGTTTAATCGGTTAGGTAAACTTTGCCGATAATAAGGGTGTTGGTTTTGCGGATTTTTCACGATTTTTTCGATTAATCGCAAAATACATTGTATACTGTTTATAGCAAAAATAAATGGGGAACGGGTTAAACAAACTGGTTCGCCTGGGTTTTTACAAATGGTCTGTTTACCACGCAACGATTTTATTTCACAAGATTACGAAAACACGTGTTTTGAAAGTAGCCTTGCGAAGTTATACTGATTCCACTTGATTTTTCCGGTTTGCATAGCAAACCTCAGTCGGTTCATTTCGCCATAGTTCGTAAAACTGTGAGTATTTATTCCCACAGGAGCGAAATCAAAACGACGTTAAGGGAAAATTTCACGTAGTCATAAATCGGTTGTCCAAGAAAAACCCGGATATTAATTTTATAATAGTATAACCACTTGGTTTGATAAAGTCAATGCGTTATTGGCAAAAAAATCCAAGGAAGTCAGCCGTAAAGAATCCCCCCCTTCGATACATACACAATAATTATCATGGAGAGCAGCAACGTGAGTCAGGAAGAAATTAACGTATTAGCATTGGTAAAAGGTTCAGAACGCTATGTTTTCCTATTCGATGACATCAGTCGGAGCGAATCTTTAAAGATGCTCGCCCGATACGCGTCTAATCCCGACCTGAGTTTTACCTGGTATGATGCGGCGGTATTAAGTCAGAAAATTCGTCATGACCCCAACGCAGCGGAATCGCAAATGCAGCCCCATGACAGTGTTCGGCTGAATGTCAAAGTGCAAAAATAGCATCGCAACAGCTTTGTTTCAAACTGATTTTGTATTAATTGGTCAAGATCGTTTTAGACAAGCAGAACAAATGTATCTATGATTTATACGGTAGGAAAATATCTGAATTTCTTAAGCGTGGAAAAAAACGCCTCGGCTTACACGATAAAAAGCTATCGTGAAGATTTGACTACCCTGATGCATTATCTAAAAAATAAAAACAACGGCGTATGCCCCGCTCCGAATCAGGTAACGGTATTAATGTTACGCGGTTTTGTAGCGTGGCTGGAAGAGCAAAATCTGTCTCCGGCAAGTATTTCGCGGCATTTAGCGTCGCTGCGAAGTTTTTTTCGATTCTGTCTTCGAGATCAAATAGTCGAAAAGAATCCCGCCGCCGCCTTGAGGAATCCGCGTCAGCACAGACGATTACCTCATTTTCTTTCCACCGAAGAAATTAACCGTCTTCTTGTTGCCCCGCCGGCAACAACGCAAATGGGGTTGCGAGACCGCGCGATTTTGGAAACAATGTACAGTACCGGTATGCGAGTTGGGGAACTGGTTGCTGTTTCCGACGAGGACGTAGACGAATCTGAACAAATCGTTCGTATTTTAGGAAAAGGGAAAAAAGAGCGAATTGCCCCGCTCGGCTCGTTTTGCCTGCGGGCTTTGTCTGAATGGTTGGAAGTACGTCAGGTAAGCGTAACCGATCAAGATCAGCCGATTCCCTTGTTCACCAATAAATTCGGCACACGGCTTACCACCCGATCTATCGGACGGATGCTGGAAAAATATATCGCTCAAACCGGGCTGGATGAACGTACCTCTCCTCACACGATACGACATTCATTTGCCACGCATTTATTAAACCGGGGAGCGGATATTAGAGCGGTTCAGGAATTACTGGGACACGCGAGTTTGCAAACGACACAGATTTACACGCATATCAGTACTGCCAGTCTTCGAGCGGTATATGAAAAAGCGCATCCCCGCGCCAAGTAAAACCAAAAAATCAACCGCTATGCGGTTAAGAACGGGAACAAGCTCTGCGTACTCCAGGCGAGATTACCTTTATAGTTGCGATATTTCAGCAGCCGGGGACGTTATTCTATCTTAAAGATTTTGCGTACATGGTAAGAAAACTTTGACAGCATCGCTCCAAAATTCTGTCCTAAAGCAGAACCAAACAAATAACCAACGACGCCTCCAATAATCCAGCCTACAAGCAAGCCAATCAAAAGCCCAAATTCTTGGAAACATGCGAATCCTAACACACAAAATATTGCCCCCATAAAAAGCACGCCGAAAAAGGTAAAAAACATTTTACCCAAAAATTTGAATATTTGCGCTAAATCGCTATCCATGGCATCGGCCCAAGAAAAACGTTCCGCACGGCTATGTGCAGAATATTTCCAAGTAGGAACTTCCTGAGCAACAATAATC
>CAYZMZ010000021.1:0-16761 GCA_964479655.1 uncultured Planctomycetaceae bacterium | reverse complement strand
TGAATCATAATTGTTTTTATTGCCTCCGTCTGACGGACAAAGGAAAAACGGAATTCTACGTTCACGGCATTGCTTCATCGTTACGCTGTTATCGGCGGCAAGGGTTATATCCGATTCTATGTTTGAAACGGCAGACCCGGTTTTCTGCTTTAACATGCTGTTTATTTCGTTGTACAATGGTTCCTGACCCAAATGGGGAAAGCAGAGAATAATCCAGTTGGCTCTAATCCCCTTTTCTTGGGGAGATTTGAAATTGGTCTCCTCGGCATAGTTTGACGCCGGAGGAAACAGGCGATGCAACTCTTCGTAGCTTAAACACGCCAGAGACATTTGCTTGATATTGTTGGCGCAGCTGGAACGCCGCCCCGCTTCACGGGCTGAATTGATTGCAGGTAATAAAAGCCCCATCAGCATACCCATAATCGATATCACCACCAGCAACTCTATGAGAGTAAAACCGGATTTATTTTTGAAGTCTTTTTGCATTTTCAACACCAATTATCTTATTGTTTACCTGTTAAGTTATTTCAAAATGACGGTTATTAGAAACTATCTGCTTTGAGAGTCAATTGATCATTGGATAAAATCAACCTGTCCCATACGGTCAGCTGTCCTTCGCGGTCCCCGGTAATCGTCCCCTCTGATTTGTTCCCCGCACATTGAATAGAGTCAGAAATCCACCGTACCGATCCATCGCAAAAAGCCACCTGAACCCCTGCCGAGTGCATAGAACGGCACGTTGCCTGATTGCTCTGAGATCGGTTTGATACGCACGGCATTTTAAGCCGCAATCGTTCTTTGGAATCGGATACCGCCTTACTGCAATCCATTATATCGTCAGCGTTTTCTATCAAACAATTAGGACCGTAACAATCCCCGTCCCAGCCATTGCCAGTAGTAATTGTTGACCCCGGCAATCCCAACGCCCACGTACCGCGCGGGTCTGCACTAGTTAAACCAGAACGCAATTCGCTCAATAAAATAGTGTTTGTTAGTCCATCATGAACGTCCCCCTGACCAATACTCATGTTGACACAGGAAACGCCCTTATTGAAAGTCTTCCCCCAATTTTTCATACCGGATACCCCTAACGAATAGATGTATAATCGCCTCGCCCCCATATTGATTCCATAATTACATCTGGCATACTCGTAATTACCGTTGGAATACTTGGTTCGTGTATTTAAATCGGTAGGACAGTTAAACACGGCAATGGACTTGCTAAAGCAATCAGCCAGGGTATATTTTCGATTATTTACTGTTATTTCGGTGCCAATAAGATCGGAAATAGCTTTCGCCACGTTGGCATCGTCTTTGTCGTTCATAATCGCCTGAATATCGTTATACAAACCGACTTGATCCAATTGAGGTAAAACCATAATTATCCAATTTTCCCGCAAATTTTTCAGGTCTATGCCCGTTGATGGAATATTTTCCGTCGTACTGTTTTTTAGCAATTCCACCGCAGGCGGAAATAAGCTATGCTGGTTTTCATAGTTGCAGCAAGCCAACCCCAACTGCTTGATATTATTACCGCATTGTAACCGTCGGGCGGATTCCCGCGCCGAGTTTACCGCCGGCAGGAGTAATCCCATTAAAATACTGATAATAGAAATTACGACCAGTAATTCTACCAACGTAAAGGCTTCAAAAAAGGGAAAAGTCCCCTTCGATGATTTGCGATAAGTAATATGATAATTCATTACAATAACTCCGGGGCTGATTGTTGGGAATTATACTATGACTACTTGATTTTTTCTATCGATGCCGTTTTGATTTCGCCACGTACGAATAAAAACTCCTCGTTTTACCGATTAAGACGAAATGAAACGGCTGAGGTTTGTTATGCAAACCGGGAAAAATCAAGTGGAACCAGTATAAATAATTTGTCTGGAAAACTGATATAATTAATATATTTGTATAATTAATATATTTGCGCTTTGCCCTACATTCTATTATCCCAGATTTTGGAGTAATTTCAAAGGGGAATATCCCCATTTTTTGGAAAAAAACGCAAATATTTCCAAAAAAAAGGTGAATAAACGAAAAAAAACGCAGAAAACAGACTTACTGCATTTTATTTCTGATTCAATTGATATAAAAATCGAGCTAAAACAGCCGCTTCGTCTTCGTTGCCGCACCACGGCGGCATGGACGGATTGTTATCTAAATGCAAAATTCGGTGTTTCAAGGCGGTTTTATCTTCTCCTGAAGTCAAAAGTTTCAATCCCGATAAGCCGCGTTGCGCTTCATGGCAGTCGTTACAATGGTGCATGTACAACGCCAGACCGCGATCGGCGTTTTCTGTTTTCAAATACTCTTTCGTCCAAATACCGGAATTGAGAAATCCCTGCTCTCGGCATTGTTGAACGTCTTTAACCAGAATCTGATTGGCAAGCACGAAGCCATCAACCTGATACGGTTTGCGAACCGCTTCACGGATAAATTCGGCAGAAGAAAAAGCGGCGAAACCGATCAACAACAAACAGACGGCAAACGGAAACGTCATCGCTTCAGGCTTACGCATCGGAATGAATACGATTAAAGCCAGAATCAAAAACAGGGACGCAACAGTTAAAGCAAACAGAATATTCAACGCCGCCGCCCGTTCCAAAACGCGCAGGGAGTTTTCCGAGTACAACGTCAAGCTCCAAATCAAGCCGGTTACCAACAGTACCGCGCCGGTTACCGCCGGGGCGTTCATTCGGGAAACAACCAACGCCTTCAAAGACGAATTATTCTCCAATTTCCAGCTGGCGTGCGCGTAAATATAAAGCGTTCCCAGCAATAACGCCGCTCCCGTTCGGGCGAATGTCTGCGGTAAAAACTGGATATTGAAAAAGGCGTCCCAAAAATTCCCCGTTTGAGCGTAGTCCGCAAACAGACCTTTTGAGGAAAGCATAAAACCCGTAATTCCGGTAATCAAAACCAGACTTATCCACGCCGCCAGTCCGTACAGCCAGCCCATAATAGCGTGCTGTTTGGCGGGAAGCGTATCCCAAAGGTAGAAAAAGGCAAACGCGGCAGTCAATTCGATTAAAAAGAAAACCCATTCTATCGCCCAGCCGAAAACAAAGGTTCGGATAAGCGTCTGCGTTGCCAACGGCGACACCAAACCGATCGTCCACCAAATTCCGACCCCGGTAATCGCTCCAAAGACAACGGTTAATAAAACGAAAAAGCACGCATGCGATTTCCAGTAATCGCGATAGGCTTTGTTGCCCGTTTTGATTGCAAAACTGTTTTCTCGCGCCAGCAGAAGTCCCCCGCCGACCGCATAATGACTAACCAATACATGAATTGTCGCAATAAACGCGATCAACATCGGACTTGTTATTACCGGAATGTACCACCAAGGATAAGACATGATTTGTTTATGGGGTTGAAGTAGTTATACTATGACTACTTGAATCTTCCTGTTGACGTCGTTTTGATTTCGCCCAATAAGTTGAGCTAAATCTTTGTTTTGCCGATCTGGGCGAAATGAAACGACTGGTTTATGAAAATATAAACTGGAAAAACTCAAGTGGAATCAGTGTATTAGGAATTGTTCCAAGTCATCTGAAGACAATTTAATACCAAGATAACGATAATAAATTGCGCACCATTCCCTGCATTATAATACTATCGGAAGTCGATGAAAAGAGCCCCTCCCTAAAATTTTGAAAAATATTTCTAATAAAAAGTAAATTTTTTTATTCTATACTGCTTCCACTTGGAAATTTCCCTTCCTATATTACCATAAAACAGCCGTTTCATTTCGCCTGAATCGGTAATACCGGGAGTTTTTATTCATACTATGGCGAAATCAAAACGACATCAAGAGAAAAAAACAAGTAGCCATAGTACATAGTATAAACAACAAAAATCTTTCCTAAAACAACAGATATGCTTAAATCGGCTTCCCCCGCCCTGGAGTCGCAATAAGTGCTTTACTTCCGCAGTTGGGCGGCTCTGGTATCGGCAAACGCAAATTCGAGGCGCAAAATTCGGCACTACAAAATTAATTGAATCAAACAAATCTGGTTTTATCCATGTGTCAGCTGACGAAACGAACTCCGGCGGTTAAAAATTTTTATCTTGCTGTACCTTGCGAAAAAATGATTTCGTTGTATTATTATATCAACCTCTGTTTTATAAAAACAGAAAAACCTGAAAGAAAGATTATATATAATGTCAGAACAACGAGAAGATTTGAGAAATATCGCGATTATCGCTCACGTAGACCACGGCAAGACGACGTTGGTAGACTGCATTTTACGCGAATGCAGTCAAACCCGCGAGGGAGAATTTGAAAGCGAGCAAATTCTCGATTCCAACGACTTGGAACGAGAACGCGGTATAACGATTTTGGCGAAAAATATCGCCGTGATGTATAAAGGCATCAAGATTAATATTATGGATACGCCCGGGCACGCGGATTTCGGCGGCGAAGTCGAACGCGTTCTTCAAATGGCGGACGGCTGCCTGGTTTTAGTCGATGCCGCCGAAGGTCCAATGCCTCAAACCCGTTTCGTGCTCGGCAAGGCATTGGAATTGGGACTTAAACCGATTGTTCTGATTAATAAAATCGACAGAAAAGACGCCCGTCCTCAAGAGGTTGTCAACGAGATGTTCGATTTATTCATTAATTTAGGGGCGAAAGACGAAATTGCTGATTTCCCCTATCTGTATTCCAGTACCAAGCAGGGATACGCGACCGACGATCCGAACGTAAAAACCGATACGATTCGTCCGCTGTTAGATATGATTCTTCGGGAAATCCCCGCTCCGACGATTGACATTGATAATCCGCTTCAGATGTTGGTTACAACCATCGACTGGTCAGAATTTGTAGGACGAATTGGAATTGGGCGCGTTCAGTCCGGTACCATTCGCAAGGGACAGTCGGTGGCTGTCATGCAAAAAGACAACGTAATTACGCCTGGAAAAATCGGACAGTTATATACGTTCAACAATTTAGGGCGAACCGAAGTTCACGAAGCAGACGCGGGAGATATTGTCGCCATCGTAGGCATGCCTTTTGTAGAAATCGGCGATACAATCTGTACGCCGGCTGCTCCCGTTGCGCTGCCGCGAATTCATGTTGGCGAGCCGACCTTGCGCATGACGTTCAGTATTAATACGTCTCCCTTGGCTGGAACAGAGGGAAAGTTTGTTACCACCCGAAATTTGCGCGAAAGACTGTATCGCGAACTGGAACGCAACGTCGCCTTGCGGGTAGATCAAATTCCGAAAACGGAACAATACGTCGTATCCGGGCGAGGTATATTGCACCTGTCTGTTTTGATAGAAACCATGCGGCGAGAACAATACGAGTTTTCTGTCGGCAAGCCGGAGGTAATTTTCCGCGAACATAACGGCGTAGTCGAAGAGCCGTTTGAAACGCTGCTGGTTGAAGTTCACAATACGCTTACCGGACCTGTTATGGATTTAGTCGGACAGCGATTCGGCGAATTTGTCGAAATGACGCCTCGGGGCGATTTTACGCTGATTCGATTCCTGATTCCTTCCCGAGGTCTAATCGGCTTGCGTACCAAGTTGCTTACGGCGACCAAAGGGTCTGCGATTATCAACCATCAGTTTGAATTGTACAAGGAAAAAGTCGGCGATATTCCGACTCGTCAGACGGGTGTTTTGGTTTCCAATGCCGCAGGACGCGCTGTTGCGTTCGCCTTGGACGGATTCCAAGCCCGCGCCGACCTCCATATTTCTCCCCAAGACGTGGTTTACGAAGGGATGATTGTCGGAGAAAACTCCCGTTCAAACGACCTGGTCGTCAATCCGACCAAGGAAAAGAAGCTCTCCAACATGCGAGCGTCCGGCAGCGACAGAAATATTATTCTTAAACCTGCCCGAAAAATGACCTTGGAAGAATCCCTGGAATTTATCGAGGAAGACGAATTAGTCGAAGTTACGCCGAAATCTATCCGATTACGGAAAATTATTTTAACCGAAGTTGACCGACGCCGTGCCAGTCGTTCTGCCGGCAATAAATAAACTTCAACTCGGCTTCGTTCCGATATACTGGTTCCACTTGACTTCGTCCGGTTTGCATAACAATCCTCTATCATTTCATTTCGCCTCAATCGGCAAAATAGAGGGTTGTTTGATTCAAGAGACGAAATCAAAACGACGTCAAGAGGAAAAATAACGTAGTTATAGTATAATACCCGTGGAATCAAGATACAAATTTTCGATCTGGTGTACAAAATACGAGTCCGTTACGCTGGTTTTATTTGCGTCGGCGGAAGCGTATGAAAATCAAACTCCCTCGGCAGAAATCCCGATGGAAGCGCGAAATCGCGGTTGGTTTGAGCTGGAATTGGACAGTATTCCGGCAGGACAGTTGTACATGTTTAAAACGCCAGACGGGAAATTGTATCCCGATCCGCGCAGTCAATCTCAGCCCTTGGGCGTTCACGGACCGTCGGCAATTGTCGATACCGCGTCTTTTAACTGGACGGATAGTAACTGGACGGGTGTACCCTTAAACGAAATTATTCTCTATGAATTGCATCCGCAAGCGTTCAACCGCATACCGCAGCAATCGGGAGAATCGCCTTTTGCCTCGATTATCGATAAACTGGATTATCTAAAAAATCTGGGAATTACGGCTATCGAATTAATGCCGGTTGCAGAATCTCCCGGCCGCAGTTGGGGTTACGACGGCGTTTATCCGTATGCTGTAACCAAACAGTACGGAACCGCCCAGCAGTTACAGCAACTGGTCAATGCGGCTCACAAAGCCGGTCTAGCCGTCGTTTTAGATGTAGTCTACAATCATTTCGGTCCCGAGGGCTGCTATTTGGGCATTTGGGGCGATTACTACGATTCCCGCTTTTCCAATCCGTGGGGACAGGCGATTAATTTTTCCGGCGAAAATTCAGACGCCGTCCGGCAGTTTGTCGTCGAAAACGCCGCGTATTGGATTCGTCAGTTTCATTTGGACGGCTTGCGCCTGGACGCGACGGATACAATTATCGATTTATCGATCCGTAATATTCTCGCCGATATTGCCCATGCCGTTCGCGAACAGGGCAAGCGTCAGAATCGTTTGACGTTTACCTTTGCCGAGGACGACGATAACAGCCGAATCAAGATTCTGTCGGAATCGAAAAACGGCTACGGCTTGGAAGGCGTTTGGAATATCGATTTTCATCATGCCTTGCACGCGGTTTTAACCGGTCAGCAAAGCGGATTATACGCGGATTTTAATCGCAGCGAACGCTTTTCTTGCGCCGTTGAGGCGTTGTACAAGGCCTTTGCCGACGGCTGGGTCTACGACGGATTTTATAGACAGCGATATAAAAAAAGCTGGGGAAGTTCGTTCGACGGCTTAAATCCCCTTCAGCTGGTTGTTTATAATCAGACGCATGATCAAGCGGGAAACGCGGTTGAATCCAAGCGGCTTTGTACGGTCGTTTCCCCTCAAGCGGCGAATCTGGCGGCGGCGATTACCCTTCTATCTCCTTATACGCCCTTGTTATTTATGGGCGAAGAATACGGAGAAGAGCGTCCGTTTCCCTTTTTTACCTGGTATGACAATCCCGCCTTGGTTCGTGCGGTTAGAAAAGGACGTCAGCGGGACATGGAATACATGCACCAAAGAAAATTACCGATCGTTGCTGACCCGTTTGCGGAATCTACGATTCTTTCAGCCTCCTTAAAATGGGATTCGCCCTGCTATCAATCCCGATTGCAGTTATATACGGATTTAATTCGTCTGCGAAAGCAGACGCATATTGCAGGTCAATCCCTCAAGCCGTACGCTCAATCCAACGCCGTTGGACTAATTTACCGTAACGGCAAGCCGAGTCTTCTTACTTGGCGTTGGACAGATCGAACTTCCACCGACGTTCCGCCTGTCAAGCAAAAAACCTATGTTGCTGCCGCCAATCTAACCAACGATTCGGTAGAAATCCCTGTTGAATCCGATTCGGTTTTACTTTCAACGCAATGGAATCAGTACGGAGGAAATCGCAATTCATTTACCGATAACCTTTTGTATCCATGGGAATTTATTCTTTTTCAGGCAGACTTATAGCAATCGCTATAACTGTTATTCTCAACAGATTCCGTGTATACTGCTTCTACTTGACTTTTTCCGGTTTGTATAACAAACATCTGTCGTTTCATTTCTGCCTTAATCGGTAAAATAGGGGATATTTGATTCTGGAGGCGAAATCAAAACGACGTCAAGAAGAAAAAATCATGTCGTCATAGTATAATCCCTACATTTTATCTGATTGATTTAATTAGCAGTTAAAAGATTTTGTTTATATCCAAATGCCTAATTCCGATATATGCTCCAGAAAGTTGTCGCAGTATTTTTGGGGCATTCTATTAATTATCGATAGATAATTGCAATTAACGGATAAATTAAATTAATAGGATACCGCTTTTTCTCCGTTTTTCCGCCGTTTTTTATAGTAGCGGGAAAATTCAACAGAAAAAGCAGATTGTTTAACCGCGATTCCCCCAAAAAATCCGTTTCAGACAATTTTATTACCTCAGGGAAAATGGAGATGTAAGATGAGAAAATTAAATCTATTTACCGGATTATTGCTGGCTATACTCGGCTTGCCCTGCCTTAGCTCGTACGCGATAGAATATATTCCTACGCCGGTAGGAGAAGATTATTCGCAACTTGCGATGCATAAATGCCGGATTCTTCCGGAACCTCAAGTTGAAGCAGACCCCGCAGAAACGGAAACAGACAATCCCAGCGCGGCTCCGGTTGCTTCCGTACCGATTACTATCGCCGCAGACCCTGTTGCAGCTCCCGTTGTTGCGGCTCCGGTTACTTCCGTACCGACGGCCGCTTGCGATTCCGCCTGTGCGGCGGTTGGAAATCCCAACTGCGGTTTGACCGAAGCGGACAATCAATGCCAAGCGGGATGGCTAAACGGAGGCTGCTTACAGCGTTGCAAAATCAATCAAGTGCTTAACGCCATTCAATGGAGCGGCTACGCTGAGGCAGGAATTATGTGCAATACGTACGGAAATCCTGTAAATGGCTATCCTAACAGCGGCAGTTTCAACGGCGGCGGATTAAACGCGTTGTATTTAAGCGCCCTCAAAGAAGCGAAAACCAACGGGTGCGGTATCGACTGGGGCTTTGGAGCGGACTTCATGTTTGGAGAAGACGCCCGAATCATGCGTTCTAATACCGGCTTGGATCAATCCTGGGTTACCGGACACGACAGATTCGGCAACGGTACCTACGGCTTTGCGATGCCGCAGTTGTACATGGATATTGCCGTCAACGACTGGACCGTTCGGCTGGGGCATTTTTACACGTTTTTGGGATACGAAGGCGCCAAAGCGACTGACCGATTTTTCTATACCCGCGGTTTGAGTTTCGATGGCTTGCCGGTTACGCATACCGGAGCGATTGTTACCTATAACGGTTTTGAAAATCTGACCGTTTCCCTGGGCTGGGTCAACGGTATAAATAACGGTTTCGATACCAATTTCGGGGAATCGCTTATCGTAGGTAAATTTGTATACAAATTCAATCCGGCTGTTAAAATCAGTTACGGCTTCGGAGCGGGAAATATCGCATACGAAAGCATTGCGCCCGGAACTGGCTGTATTCATGCTGCCGATTTGGAAATTGAGTTATCCGAACGGCTAACCAGCGTTTCTACATTTGATTACGGTGATTATAACGATAGTTTAAGCACCAAGAAAACAACCGATTTAACCTTTGGTCAGCATTTGTATTATACGCTCAATGATTCCTGGAAATTGGGAACGCGAATTGAATGGAATCGTACCGTGTTTCCAACACAGGATTTTCTGGAAAGATTTAGTCTGTCAGTAGGAGCGAATTGGAAGCCTTTTAACACGGATTCGTTTATGATTCGTCCTGAATTACGTTATGATTCCGCGACGAAACTAAACGGTGTTGGAATGTTCAACGACGGTCGTAATCCCGATCAGATTCTGCTCGGCTTTGACCTGTTGTACAATTTCTAAAAGAACGTTTCCGATATAGAATCCGGGGCGGCGGTTTTCAAGGCCGCCGCCCCGCTTTTGTTCTACCAGGGCGGCGTACTTGCCGCCCGGAACGACCGTCCAGCGCGGTTACTCTAGCGTCGGTTTAACCGTCTGACCGTTTCTCTGGAGCGGACAATCTTCGTAAGTTCCGTAGAAATCGCAATTGTTATCCATCCAAGTGGTAAATTTATACAGCTCTTCCGGCGTCAGTTTTACGCCGAAATGATCTTCCTTGAGTGTTTTGAATAGCGGACTTCTATTGGAACCAAACTTTCCGGGGAACGTTTGCGGCTCCGTCCAAGACGCGCTGTCGTAGTAAAAACAGTACTTTCTCAAGGATTCAAAGGAGTTGGAAAAATGCTTGCCGGCCGATCCGTTTGTTAAATCGATAGCGGCGGCTTTTTTCATTTGTTCAGCGGAAATTCCCTTTTGATTCAAGTCGGTTGCAGAACCTGAATGACAGGAAACGCATTTTCTATCCAAAACCGGCTGAATCAGTTTAACGTAATTAAACGGATTGGTGCCTTCGGGGTCAGGGGCAATATTGCTTGCCGGACGACGCATCGCCGTCGGAACGCCCGAGGGACGATTCGACATGCCTGAATGCCGGTTTTCGTGACAGCCCTGACAGGTTAATTGTTCGCCATGATGAACATACGTAGCCGACCGCATTGTTTCCACCGCAACGTTATTTTCATCCAACGCCTGGAAATAAACCGGAACATTAACCGGTAAATTGAAAAACGCGCTGCCGTCGGATTCTACCGGAACGGTTCCTAAAATCTTGCGTGCGCCCTTTTGATCTCCGTATCCGATAGCCGGATTGTGAGCGTATGGATTCGTCTTGGGGAGCAGTTGAACGATACGCAGTTTTTTAATTGATGTCTGACTGCCGTCTTCCTTTTTCGGGAACGGAAACATGGAATCGTAAACGTTAATCAAACCGACGGTAGACGTTTTCGACAGCGTAGCGGGATCAATCGGAACGAACTTTTCCCCTTCAGCCAGCGGTTTACCGACGGCGGTTAGATGAGGAACAATCGTCTGACGTGTTCGCGGACGAATGGGAAACGCGTCCCGGCAGGAAATTTCAGGATCGCGGTATAACAGCGTTCGATTCCCGAAAACGTCCAGCAGATAAATACCGAAATTGTTATCCAATCCCGCAGACGCCCGCGAGAACGGGTCGTAAACGCATAAATAGAAGTCTTCCGACAGCGGCCAGCAGGTCGCGTAGTTGGTCGGATCGGTATGAATACGCAATTCAGATTCCATATACATTTGATCTGGCGTGATTCGTTTCACCTGACCGGGCTGATTGGAATCGGGAACAGACGGGTCGATAAGAATTAGCGAGCCGTACGCCTGGGCATGATGTCCGGTCGCCGTCGCGGTAAGTTTATTGGAACCGGGCACGGGATGAATATCCGCCTCAAAATGAGGGCGATCCTTCTGAACGACATCGTAATTTCCCTGCAATACTCGCGGATCTCGTCCGTCGGGGGTCGTAATCCAGGGATGATGAGCCTGATTAAAACCGCGGTCAACATAATCCCAGCGTGTATAAATAACCATGCCATTATGATCGATATCGGGTTGCCATTCATTGGTTTCGTGAGGAGAAAGCATAACAATATCGGTTCCGTCGGCGTTCATCGAATGCAGCGTATAGCACGGAACGGGACGTCCATGACAGCGTCCGAAACCGCCCCGGCGTTCGGAGATAAATATAATTCGTCCGTTGGGTAAATAGCACGGGTCAATATCGTTGTAAGGACCTTCGGTCAGCTGAACCAGATGGGAGGCTTTGCCGGTTACGGGGTCGAAAGCCGCCTTGAAAATATGATAGCAGTTTTCCGCCGTCCATTCATACGTATGACGCGGCTGCTTGGCATCGGTAGCACAAAAGAGAATTTCCTTGCCGTCGTAGGACAGTTCTGGAGCCAGAAAAGCCCACGTGCTATCCAAAACCGTTCCCTTGTACTGCCCCTGCTCTACCGGCACGCCGGCAAGTACGTCAATCAATTCCGGTTTATCGGTAAATGCGTTTTTGAGAACAAACAGACCGCCGCCGGGTTGTCCGTGAAATCCAAAAAACTGGTCGCACATGTGATTCCCCTGCTTTTCAGGCTCGGGACAATAATGACGTTTAATAAACAAAATATCAGTAAAATTCAACAGCGGATTTTTCAGCGAAATTTGCTTTCTCAACGCAGTGGCCGAGGCAAAAAGCTGTTTTCGTTTTTCGATATTACTGACCTCGGTCTTTTCTGCCTGGTCACGTAAGAGGGTCCATTGTTCAGACTGACGATCGAAATTAATCGGCGGATTGAAGGTTTTCAGTTTTTCAATTAGAACCGGGATTCGACGCAACACAATATCCAGCGGGTCGCGATCGGTATCGAAAAGCGTTGCCGCCGGATTCGCGGCTTCCGCTTTGACGTTGTTTTTCATACCGGATTTAATCAGATTACTTAGCGATCTCCATTCGCAGACGTTTTCATCCATACGATCCAAAACGGACGGATAACGCACGGTATACGGTTTTTTATCACCGCGATAGGTAATTACCACCTCGCCCCAATCGGCGTGGTCGCAGCCGTATCCGTCGGCCAAGGTATCTACATGAAGGTCTACCAGGGGCAAGTCAGAAACGTTTACCGTAAACTGTTTTGCCGACTGACCGCCTGTCATCGGTTCAGATCGCCATAGAACTTTATCGCCGTTATAAATTACGAACTCGGCGTTGCCCTTATTTCCGACTTCGTCGTCGATACCAACCCAGCCGGTAATTTGTACACCACATTTATCGGGAAATACAATGTTAATATCGCCGTTGGCGTGATGACCCACTCCGCGTGCAAACGACTTGCCTGCTACGGACAGCGGATTACCATCAACCGATTTATTCGCCATCGTCTGCCGCCAGCCGCAGGTTGTTTTGGATAAATCCAATTCATCCAAATAAAGGGTATTATCGGCTGCCAACACGGAAGCCGTACCGATCAAACAGCTTAATAAAAACAAAACCGTAATTCTCATTTCATATTCCTTTTAACATCTAAAGGGGGGGAAGGAAGGAAAAACATTTTTATGCGGGGTTGGGGAATAGGAAACAGGATTCCCTATTCCCCTTTTTCTCAAAACGAGGGTACAACCGTATTGTCGTATCCCCCAAAAGGGAGCAGCCTCAATCAACAAAATCGGCGGCGAGTGTAAAACAAGCCCGCTATCGACAATAGCAGCAATATCCATGTTGACGGTTCGGGAATGGCAAGTGTCAGGTATCCGGTATCCCGGTCGAAGACGAAGAACATTGAATCCGACAAACTGTTACCAAGCGGGTCGATAGCCACGCTGCTAAACGTCCCCGTTATACCAGCCGGTGAGTTCAAAATCTGAAATGTCGATTCCAGGTCAGCCATCGTTATGGCTTCTCCGGTTAAATACAGCAGCAATGTTCCGTCCAAGTTGGTATCGCCATTGATAGTCAGCACGTCAGGAGTAATTACGCCATTGGTTTTATCTATACCCAAGCGAAGTACTCCTGCGGCGTTTTGCGTGTAAGAGCCTCCAACGGTAACGGCAAGCAAGTCAGCAACATCAAATACCCCGGAATTTATAACCGAGCCAGATCCGACTGTTCCCGCTTGCGTTAGTTTCAGTGTACCGCCCGAAATAGCAGTTGTACCACTGTACGTATTCGCTTTGGATAAAATTAGCGTGCCATCGCCGGTTTTTTGAAAACCAACGGTTCCATCAGTTGATTTAATAACCGAATTAACCGATAGAACCGCATTATCGGCTACCTCAATTATACCACCGCCCTTATTGAGACCGTTGTAATTTCTAAAAGAAATTGAACCTGTCGTAGCAATATTATTGTCTGTACCGCTCTGAACAGTAATTTTATTGTCAAATACATAATTACCATAGGTACCATTTCCCTTTCCATCAGCAGAGGTAATATGACCGCTGTTCATATAAATATCCGTTCCTATGGTAATATGAGAACCTGTACCGGTATTATACAACGTCCCGCCTTCGTTGAGATAAAGGGAACCAACGGCATTTGTGCCATAGCCCAAAACATCTCCTGTTCCCTGAAGTTTAGACGTAGCACCGATAACCTTTATCGTATTTCCGGCTTTAATTGTTCCCGTTGAGCCCACTTTATTTAGCGTAAGCGTTCCGCCATTGACGAGCGTTTCACCATTGTAGTCATTATAGGCGTCCAAAACCAATTCCCCCGCACCGGTTTTTACCAACGGGGTGTATTTACCCTCTTCTTTGTTATTGCTTCCATTGATAATAACAGAGCGAATGGTCAGCTTGGAATCGGCAGCGACATCAATATTTCCGCCGGTTGCAATAAAAGTATAATCATACGTTCCTGTTCTGAATGATATTTTTCCGGCTGTAATGGTATTGTTCGTTCCTCCTGTAACGTTGATATTTTTATCAAACGAATAACTGCCGTAGTTGCTGCTTCCGTTACCAGCCGCCGTTATATGCCCATCGTTCATATTTACTGTCGCACTGACTGTAAAATGATTACCTGAATTGGTGTTGTGCAACGTCCCGCCCCCGGTGAGGTTAATCGTTGCCACCGAGCCGTTCCACCAACCAATTACATCTCCCCCGCCCTGAATTTTAGACGTAGAGCCGGTAGCAGTAATCGTAGTTCCCTTATAAATTGTGCCGGTATTTCCCGTTTTATACAGCGTAACCGTACCCGCATTGACTTGCGTTTCACCGGTATACGTATTGTAGGCGTCCAGAATCAGTTCGCCGGCACCGGTTTTAAGCAAACCTACCGTCGCGGAACCGGTAAGAACGGTGCTTTCTGTTTGCGATGTGCCGTCAGCCACTTCGTAGGAGTGATCCGGGTCTTCCGCCCAACTTACTCCCCCGCCGCACGTAAAGCACAGCAACATTGCAACGGCAAAACCTGCCGCTAATTTCATTCGATAATTCATAATTGAAATAGTTGTACCTCGCATGGTATAAATCCCCCTGGTATAGTTGAAGGTATAGTTAAATATTCCTGTTCTTACAAGCGTTTTCTCCCTGATTGCGAAACTCGCGAGGAGAAGAGCCAAATTCACCGGTAAAAGACGTTGTAAAATACGTTTGAGTTCCGAAGCCGCATATTTCGGCGATTTCCGTTATACTCAACTCCGGCGAATCCGACAGCAGCTGCCGAGCTTTATTTAATTTCAACGTCCGCAGGTAATCCCCCGGCGTTTTGTTCGTATAACTGCGGCAACATGCAGTAAACAAAGTTTCACCTAGTCCGCATTCAGACGCCATTTTCTTTACCGTCCATGGCTTTTTCATTTCCAAAATACTTTTCGCCAAGCCGTCTAAAAACAATTCTACTACGTGTTGAGAATCGCTTTGCGTTTTATCCAACGATACCGTTTCGTTTTGAAGCATCTGTAAGATATTGAGCAGCAAGTCATTTATCGCGATAATAATTTGCGAAATGGTATTGCGCTGATCGGTTTTTTCAATCAGTTTTTCTATTTGAATGTAATTTTTCCGTATATTTACATCGGTATTGAAAATCGTAACGTCGCTGTAGCGAAGAAATGATTCAATCTGGGCTAAATCTTCCGCCGTTAAAACGACCCAACTGGGCCATTTCCACGCCTGATTCGGCCAGGCAGCCTGAACGTCGATATCTACCCACGCCACGCGTCCGGCTTCTATATGCGGGGATCCATTTTTAAACATGTGCCACGGACGGGAAATAACCATCTGATTACTTTGAAGAACGTGAGCGACTTCGTCGTTACCGGTAATTCCCAGTTTACCTGTTTCAACAAAAATAAATTCGATTATTTTATGTCGATGCCAGGTTTTTCCCCAGGATTGATTTTTCCGCGCATTCCAGTACCCCGCACTGCCCAAGCCGGGCAAGACGTTTTCCGGAAGTTGCGTACCGGGATAGTCTCCGTGCACAATTGCGCTCAGTTCAATTTCTCCGCGGGCAGCCGCCATTCCTAACGCGCAAGCAGCTCCCTGCTGTTCGATTGGATTGTAAACCATAAATCTGAAGTCCTAAAAGGGAAATAATACGATGATTACTTGATTTTTCCTATCAACGCCGCTTTGCTTTCGCCGCAATACGAATACAAACTTCCCGTTTTACCGAATAAGGCGAAATGAAACGGCTGGTTTATGGTAGCATAAGCCGGAAAATTTCAAGTGAAATCCATATAATCTTGCAACACAACATCAACTTTCTTTATTATACCCGATTATCTTTGAATATGCAAGTAAATAATCATTAGATTTTCCTCGTAACGGAAAATTTAATCTTTTGCCGTCGTTGTTTCTGACGTAATTTTGGGTATACCTCGAACGATATAGCCTGGGATTATTTTGATGAAAGGAAAAAATATTTAGCAAAATATCGAAAAATTTTGTCGTTCCGTGTTGCAATTCATTTTAATATCGGATATAATAGTTTCAGATTAAGACTTCCCTGAAGTATAAATTGGATTTGAAACAATACAGAAAAAAAGCTGTTTGAGCCTAACTTCAGGTGAATTTATTTTTACTTACCCCCCCCTATAATAATCATGACTAAAATCTCTCGACGTGATTTCTTCGGTTTAGGAGCCGCTGCCGGTCTCCTGTCCGCTTTCCCCGCCCCTGCCCTGTTGGCCAATCAAGGGTCAAACGACACCATCCGCATGGGAGCTATCGGCTGCGGCGGTCGTTGTGGAGAAATCCTCAATGCCTTCC